>CBINJL010000030.1:0-11878 GCA_966250925.1 uncultured Opitutus sp.
GTCGCGGTCCGCAGCGCGGCGGGAGCGAGCGCACAGGCCGGTTGGGTCGGCAGGGTGGCGTCGGGATTCTGCGCGAGGTGATCGAGCAACAGGTATTCGCGGGCCTCCGTCGCGGTGAGGCCGAGGTCGCGTTCGGAGAGATTGGTCGCGAGTTCTTCACCATGGTGAAACACGTGCAGGCGCGCTTCGATGAAGTCGCAGCCCGGAGGGAGTCCGTCCTGCTTGATCACAAGTTCGCGCGGTTGCGGACCGAGTGCGCCGAGGACGTGGCGGAAACTGAAATCGCGATAGCCGTCTTGATCGGTTCGCACTCGCACCCGCACCAGCGCCTGGGCGTCGGCGACGGGCTGGGGCGAGGAAATGGTGAAACGCAGTTCCACCGCGTCTTCCTGTCCGCGTTTTTCGCCGAGCTTGTTGAGGTGCGAGGTCGACGCGTCGGTGTCGTTGATGAGATTCACCTTGGATTGCGCGGCTTGGTAGTCGCTGGCCGCCTTTTGCGCGATGGCCTGGCTGCCCGAGGCGGCGGATTGCACGCCGCCGGTGTTCTCAATGTGTTCGGCCATCGCCATGTGGCTCATGCTGGCGCCGAAGTCGCGGTCGGCCGTGCTGATCTGTTCGCTTTGGTAGTTGGCCAGCGCCATTTGGTCGCGCATCCAGCGGCTGTCGGGATCAGTCCAGGCGGAGTAGGCGAGCTGACCACTCAACCCTTCGATTTGCACCGCGAACGGACTGATCTTCGGGACCGGTTGCAGTTTGAAACCGTTCGTTTCCGGCACGGCGATCAACTCGCCGGTTTCGCGCCGCAGCACGGTTTCGCGAGCGGTGAATTTGCGCACGGCGAGCAAACTATTGTCATGCACCAGAACCGGTGTGACGCCGACGAAGAGATGATGATCGCGCGGCGGCGCGGCGGTCGACGACACGACGCGCACGGGTTTGTCGGCGGCATATAGCGTCGACGGTGCGAACATCGTCAGCAAAAGGAGCGCGGCACCGGCGGCGGAACAGGCGCAGTGAAACGTTTTCACGGGGAGGGGCGGTTGCCGCCTGACCTTATCCGTTGCGTTGAGGCGGGCAAGCCCCCTGCATTGCGAGGGACCGTCCTGGCGGGAAACGTTCAACGCGCAGGCGGTGTGTCCGGACCAAGAAGTTTGGCGTGATATCGTTCGATGGCGTCGGGCGGCACCGCGATACGCCAGGGCGGCAGTCGTCAGGGCGACCCGTTTTTTGTCGGACTGGGGAAGGTGGGGATTGGTTTTACAGAAGGAAACGAAGGGCAACGAAGCTACTCCACCGGATTCTTTTACAGGAGAAAACAGAGGAAAACAGAGTCATCCTTGGGTTGTATTCAAATTTAGAATACCTTCGTTCTCTTCGTTTCCTTCTGTGAAAACAATCCAGGCTGACGGCTCGGTGCGTAGCGGGTCAGCAGGGCAGTATCATCGATCATCACAGCACAAGACACCCGGTGCGGGATGGAATCGCACAACAAAATCGGCCGGCGCGTGCAAGATGGCCTGAAATGGGTCGCCAACGCAGTGCACGCTGCACGATTTCCAATTTGGCGGGCCAATGCGCGTGATTTCGGAAGTCATTAATAGCTAGCATGAAGTGCTGGATAATCGCCTATTTGGCACGAATGAAGCGCTTACCTTGGCAACCGTGTTTCCGGTTCGTTTCGCGAGCTGCAGGCACGGCCCCCAAAACGTCCGCCGCGCGGGATTTTAACCCGCGTGGCGGATGACAACACGCCACCACCCTTAACAAAGGAAAAATCATGAAATCCAAGGTCTACCCGAACTCCCCGCGCCAGACGACGGCGGCAGCCGTCGGCTTGGTCTTGGTTGCCAGTCCGCTTCTGTGGGCTCAGGAGGAGCCCGATGGCCCCGATCTGACGCCCTATTCTGCTTCGCCCGAAAACCCCGCCATTGATCCCAATGCGGTCGGCGCGGAGAGCCCGACGTCATTTCGCCCCGCTGCTCCGGAAGGCGCCGTCAGTTGTGATGCGCTGATCGGGCGCGATGTCTTTGACCGCGACGGCAAGAAGCTCGGCGCGATCGGCGACTTGGTGGTGGAGCGTTCCTCCGGTCGCATTTCCTACGCCTTGGTTTCCTCCGGCGGCGTGCTCGGCGTCGGCAGCACCCTGCGCGCCGTGCCTTACGAAGCGCTGGAACGTCGCCTCGACGGCAAGGCGCCGGTGTTTGGCCTGGCGATGGACGAGAAACAGTTTCTCAAGGCGCCTGAGTTCGAAAACAGCGCCACCGCCATGGCCGCGCTCCATCCGGACAAGGGCGGCAAAGCGCTGCAGGCCTACTTCGACAAGGCAACGGACGACACCGAGCGCGAGCCGATGCCCAAGACCGTCGCGGCCCTGAACAAGGGCACGGTCACGCCGGAAGACGCCGACGACTTTGCCCGCGTCTCCGATCTGGAAGACCGCACCGTGGTCGGCGCCGATGGCAAGGTGGGCGCCGTGGACGACATCGTGGTCAACGCCCGCCAGGACACGGTGATGATCGTGGTCGATCCGGAGCTGACCTACGCCGGTTCCGAGGCCAAGGTCGCCATCCCGCTCAACCGCATTGCCGCGATCCCTCCCGGCGAAGTGCTCTCCGCGCAGGTGACGCGCGACGATATTCGCCGGGCCAAACCGGCCAATCAGGACGGCGATCCGTTCAGCGGCGATCGCCCGGTCTATCGCTGGGAAGTGCAGCGCGACGACCGGCGCAGTAATACACTGGGTGAAAACTCTGCGACTGAGACCGCCACCGAAGCACGGGCGCCCGGCCTGGCCGCCACCACCGCCGACGGCATTCGGGTGCAGTTGATCGACGGCACCTGGGTGATTTCGGGTGATGTGCCGTCCGAGCGCGTGAAGCGCCGACTGGAGCAGTCGGCGACGGAAAACGCCGGCGGCCGCCCGGTCATCAGTCAACTTGTGGTGAAATCCTAAACCGGAAAGCCACGGCCGTCGGGCGCATTGTCGCCGGTCGGCGAGACACGGGCGCGATCCTGCGGGGTCGCGCCCGTTTTTGTGCCTGCTGTCGGCGGGACGAGGCGTGCATTTGTTAGGACAGCAACCCGGTCGGCATCGACCGATGCGAAGTCCCACTTTGGCCGCGACGCTATGACCAAGGTTATAGGCAAATCACTTCGATTTGCGGCTTGTTATGACCTGTAGTGGCGCATCGCGGCGCCAGTGGCGGAGTTATCCGCCCGGCGTTGTTCATTCTGCAATACCCTCCCGTTCCCGATCCTCGTCGTTCCCCTCACTCGTCGCTGCTTTCCGATCTATCCGTCCCCGATGTCGTTTCGCTGTTCGTCGTTCCTGCGCAGTCTGACCCTTGTAGGTCGGATTTTGCCGTGCCTGCTGTTGGGCATTGGTGTGCTGGCGGGGGCGGAAGCGCCGCGTGCCTATCATCTGGCGGCGGGCGATGCCGGGGCGCGGTTGCGTGAATTTTCCCGACTCTCAGGGCTGGAGGTGATTTATCGGGTCGAGGAATTACGCGGCCTGCGCACGGCGCCCTTGCACGGCACCTACGAAAAGGAAGCGGCGCTGCAGCGGATGCTGCGCGACACGGGACTGGAGGCGGTGAAGGACGATTGGAGCGAATCCTATGTGGTGCGGCGCAGTGAGACCCGGCCGGGCGATGGCGACAAGACGCGTGGGTCGCCCGAGGGCGACGCCTCCGCGGCGGGCGCAAGGATTCCCGAATCGCCCAATCTGGTCGAACTGTCGCCCTTTGAAGTGCAGAGCCGATCCGATGCCGGCTATCGCGCGACGCAGTCCGTCTCCGCCTCGCGCATGATGCTGGCCACCGGCGAGCTGCCCATGGCGGTCAACGCCTTCACCCGTGAGTTCGTCGAGGATCAGCACGCCTACGACCTTTACGACATCGTGAAGTGGGCGCCGGGCGTGCATCAGGACAATGTTTCCCCGCAAGGTTGGGTGCGTTACAACGTCCGCGGCTTCACCCGGGCGGCGGTGCAGCGCAACGGCTTCAGTTCCGCGCGCTTCATCGACACGACCAACATCGAACGCGTCGAAGTGGTGAAGGGCCCCGCCTCGCTGTTCTACGGTCAGATCAATCCCGGCGGCGTCATCAACTACCTCACCAAACGTCCGGAGGCCGATGCCCGCACGACGCTCGACCTGGCGGCCGGCACCGACGGTTACACCCGCGCGGTGCTCGATGTGACCGGCCCGGTGAGCGGCACCGGCGAGCGGCTGCTCGGTCGCGCGATCGTCATGCATGAAACGTTGCCCGAGTTTCAGCAGCAGTCGAGCGGTCGCAAAAGCATGCTCGCGCCCAGCCTTACCTGGCGCTGGTCGGAAACGGCTTCGCTCACGCTCGAATACGAACGCTTCGAACGACTCGACGACATGCCGACCAGCGGCGTGATCCTGCGCTACGAAAACTACGTGCCGGGCGCTCCCTACGAACCGTTGCCCGCTAACTTCAGCTACGCGGGCGAAGGTGATTATCAGGACTTCATTTCCGACATCTTCACGGCCGAGTTCAACGCCCGCCTCGGTGAGCACGTCGATCTGCGCGCGATCTATTTCGACACGCGGTGGGACATGGAATGGCGGGCGACCGGACAGGGCGGCACCGGCATGCTGCGGCAATCCGCCATCGACGCCTACTATCCGCCCGAGGCAGGCCTCACGTCGGCCGACGCGATGTATCGGCGCAACCGCTGGGAACGGCAGTGGGGTGGCGAAAGGTCGGTGCAATTCGACGCGGTGGGTCATGCCGCGCTCGGAGTTTTCGATCTGCGCGCGCTGGTCGGAGCGAAACGGATTTTTGAAAGCCGTTTCCGGTCCCTGCAGCGCAACAATCCGAACACACCTGGATCGCCGCTCTATCTCAAACCCTGGGATCTGCGCGACCCCGGCACCTGGGATCGCAGCGTGCCGTTCGGGCTCGATGCCCTGGTGCCTACCGTCGACAGCGCCTCGGGCAGCGATGCGTTGTCGCTTTATGGTGTGCTCTCGGCCGCGACCCGCGACGGCCGGCTGCATGCGCTGGCGGGGTTTGCCCGCCACAGTCTGCATAACGCCCCGACTGAGGATCTGTTGAAAGGCACGGAGACGGCGGGCACGGATCGCTCGGCCAATGTGCCGCAGGTCGGCGTCTCCTACACATTGCGCGCGGGACTCAGTGTGTTCGCTTCCTACAGCGAATCGTTTCTGGCCAACACCAACACCCTGCGGGTGAACAACGTGCCGGCCGGTCCGGCCAAACCTTCGGTCGGGCGAGGTCGCGAAGCCGGGGTGAAACTCGATCTGTGGAACGGTCGGTTCAGCGGCACTGTATCCGCTTATGAAATACGCGCGAACCCGACCGACATCGTGGTGGTCACGACCGGTCTGGCGCCCGACGGCACCACGCTGTTTTCGGATCTGCAGGGCGGCTCGCAACGGAGCCGCGGCGTCGAAGTCGACCTGATGTTTCTGCCGCGCGACGACCTGCAGGTGCTGGCCTCGTTCAGCGTGAACGATGCGATCTATGTGGAGCATCCGACCACGCCCGAGTTTTCCGGTTCACCGCTGGTGGCCACACCGGACGACACCTTCAGCCTCTGGGCGAAATACGCGCCGCAGGATGGCAAGTGGCGCGGTTGGATGGTTGCCGGTGGGTTTCACCACATCGGCACATTTTCGCACGTGGGCAACAATCCCCTGGTGCGATTCGACGGCTACGAGACGCTGGATCTGAGCGTCGGCTATCGCACTCGTGTCTTCGGGCGCCCGACCGAGATTGAGCTCACCGGCAAAAACATCGCCGATGCACGCTACTATGCCTCGGCATCAAGCTGGGGTTTGCCGCGCCAAGTCATCCTCTCCTGCCGGATGACCTTTTGACCTGCGGGACGACGGGCGACCGGTGCCGCGCTTCAGTCGCGGAACAGCGGGGCGATGGGGGAAGGCACGTGCGACTCGGCGGCGAGTTGGGCGAGCGCCGCGACTTTGTCGGGATAATCCGCGGCGAGGTCGTGCAGCTCGGCGGGATCGGAATTCAGGTTGTAGAGCTGCCAGGGCGTGGCGGGGTCGGTCATGACACCTTGGCGCACGAGTTTCCAGTCGCCCTGCCGCACCGCCTGCTGGCCGCCGTGTTCCTGATTTTCCCAATACAGGTGATCGTGCTGAGGCTGGGACTCGCCGCGCAGCGTAGGCAGAAAACTGATGCCGTCGGTCTCCACCGGCGCCGCGTGACCGCCGATGGCGGCAAATGTCGCGGGCATGTCCCAGAACACGCTCATGTGGTGATTGAGGCTGTGCGCAGGCACGACGCCCGGCCAGCGCACGATCAACGGCACGCGAATGCCGCCCTCCAGCAAATCGCGTTTGGCGCCACGCAGCGGGCCGCTGCTGCCGAAAAACTTGTCGTCGTGGCCGCCTTCGAGATGCGGGCCGTTGTCGCTGGTGAAAAACACCACGGTGTTCTCGCTCAGACCGAGCCGATCGAGCGTGTCGAGCATGCGGCCGGTCTGGACGTCGACCTGTTCCAGCATGGACGCGAAGACCTTTTCGACCTCGGGCCAGTCGCGGTCGGCGTAGGTCGGGGAGATTTTGCCATCCATCGGCGTGTGCACCCCCTGGAACGAGAGGAAGAGGATGAACGGGCGGTTCGGGTCGCGCTGCTCCACCCAGCGAATGGCGGCATCGGTGTAGAGCTCGTCCATGTAACGTCCCTTGCGGCCTTCGCCGTTGCCAGGGATGGGCGTTTGCTTGCCGTTTTCGAAGAGGTGGCTGGGCCAGTGCTCGATGCCGCGATCCGGGTAGGGAAACCCGACACAGTAGCTGTAGTCGAAACCATGATACGGCGGGATGTCCTCGCTGTCGTTGCGGTCGCCGACGTGCCACTTGCCGGTAATCGCGGTCTGGTAACCGGCGTCGCGCAGGACCTCGGCAAAGGTCTGTTCTTCGGGCAGGAAGCCGTAGCTGTGGACGAAACGTGGATTGTCGCGGTGGCGGACGTGGCCCGGATGTTTTCCGGTCAGCAGGCTGGAGCGCGAGGGCGTGCAGACCGCGTTGCCGGAGTAGTGTTGGGTGAAGCGCATGCCCTCGGCGGCGAGGCGATCAATCCGCGGCGTGGCGGTCATCTTTTGGCCGTAGCAGCCGAGGTCGCCGTAGCCGAGGTCGTCGGCGAGGATGTAGACGATGTTCGGGCGCTTGTCGGCGGCGATGGCGGAGGTCAGCGCGGCGAGGCCGAGCAGCACGGTAAAGCAGAGACGAAACATGGCGGGGTGGGGTTCAGCCCGCGGCGGCATGGCGGCGGGCGTAGCGGATGAGCGTGAAGCCGATGGCGAGCGGGAAGAGCGCGCAACCGGCGATGGCGAGGCGACCGGCGAGCGGATTGGGAATCAGCACCAGCAGCAGGATAAACACGCCGAAGGCGAGGGTAAGGCGTCCCATGGCGAGCGCCTGCCGGCCGGTGTTGTCGTTGCCGACTTCCGCTTCGAAATCGATCGGGGTGCGCATGCGCCGGAAAAACTCGTCGGCCTGATCGGCCGGGACTTCGGGCCGGTAGAAAAAGCGCGTGGCCCAGAAGAACAGGGCGGTCAACGGCGCGCCGATGAGGTTGCCGACGACAAACTTGTTGGAGACGACGTAACCGTAGAGCGTTTCGCCGAGAGCGGGCAGCAGGATGGAATGGCCGGTGGCGGAAGGCGCGATGTTGAAGATCACCACCGTGACCAGGATGCCGAACACCGTCGTGGCCCAGCCCGACCAGGCCGGCACGCGGCGCAGGAGCATGCCGAACAAAAGTGGGATCGCGAGCGGCACGCCGAGGTAGCCGCCGAGATAGAGAAACGCGTCGAACAGGGTCACGCCCGACTGCGTCGTGACCAGCAGCGCACTGCCCGTCACGAAGAGGCCGAAGAACACGGTGGCCCAGCGGCCGGCGAGCAACAGTTCGTGGTCGCTCGCCTGCGGACGCAGGATCGGTTGGTAGAAGTTTTTGACGAAGAAGCCGGCGTTCTTGTTCAGCGCCACGTCCATACTGGACATGGTGGCGGAGAACATGCAGACGATCAGCAATCCGATCATGCCCTGGGGCAGAATCGCCAGGCAGACGGCGATGTAGGAGGCTTCGCCCGGTGTGGTCATGAGCGCGCGCTCGGGCAGATCAGGCACGAGGGTGAAGGCGGCCAGCGGCGGAATCATCCAGATAAACGGCATCACGATGTAGCCGATGGCGGGAATGAGCGCGGACTTGCGGGCGTGTTCGGAATCCTTGGCCGCGATGTATTTGCCGGCGTTGACGAGATTGTTGCGCGCATAGACCGCGCTGAAAAATGCCGTGGCGAGATAAAGCCAGTCGTAGGGAATCGAGCCGGCGGGATGGAGCACCCGTTCGTGGCCGGCGGGAATCTGTTCGATGAACGCGCCGACGCCGCCGACGTTGACCAACGTCAGAATGGCGACGACGACCGTGACGCCGAGCAGGACCACCAGTTGCACGAAGTCGCTCGCCGCCACCGCCCAACTGCCGCCGAGCATGGCGACGACAATGACGATGCCGCCCGCCGCGATGATCACCGGCACGGCCGGGAGTTGAAATGACGACGAGAGGATGACGGACAGGCTGATCAACCACACGGTGGCGATGCCGAGCGAGCTGATGAATCCGAGCCAGGTGAAGAACTGCTCGCTGCGGGCGCCGAAACGCAGCCGCACCGCGTCCATCGCCGTGACCAGACGCAACTGCCGAAACCGCGGCGCGAACCACAGGTAGCTCACGACAAACGCCGCCGCGTCCATGAAGAAGAAGGCAAAGATCAGCGCGCCGTAGGTGTAGGCCATGTGGGCTGCGCCGGTGAAGGACCAGGTGCTGAAATTGGAAACGAAGGCGCCGGCACCGACCAGCCACCAATTCATGCGAAAACCGCCGGCAAAGTAGTCCTGACTGCCGTCGGTGAAGCGCCGGAAGAGCCACCCGATCGACCCCAGAAACAGCAGATAGAGGACGATCGTTGCGTAGTCGAATGCGGAGACCATGGCGTGAGGTCAGCCCTTGCGGGTCCAGTGGCGACGGATGCGGTGCGCGGCCATCTTGGGCATGCGCTCGCGGGTGAAGACGCCCTTTTGATTGCGTGCCGCGCGGGTGATGCTCTGGGCGGTTTTGAAATCGGAAAACGCCCACACGTGGGTGCCGATGACCCACGGATGGGATTCGGCCGCTTGCATCTGCGCTTCAATGATGTCGGCTTGGAACTCTTCGGTAAACATGGTCGCGGGCACGGCGTGCTCACCGGGAATGGCATCGGCGCCGAATTCCGCAAGCAACACAGGTTTGCCGAAGGCGTTTCGATACGAGTTGAGCTCGTTGTGCAGCAACCGGGTGCCGGCCTCGATGTCGCCGGGATGATCATACCACCCGCCGTAGCGATTGAAGGCCACGATGTCGCAATCGGCGCACGGCGCGTTGGCCTTGGCGCCGTTGTGCGCCACGTAGGTGACGGGTCGCGACGCGTCGTGCGTGCGGGCATCGGCGAGGAGCGTGCGGATGAAATTTTCACCGGCCGGCGATTCGATCCAGGGTTCGTTGGCCACGCTCCACATGATGACGGAGGGGTGGTGCCGATCGCGGGCGATCATTTCGCGCAACACCTGGCGGGCCTGCGCGAGTGATTTTTCATCGAGGAAGAGTCGTTCGCACAGCCCGACCAGCGGCGTCTCGCCGATCACCAGCATGCCCTGACGGTCCGCGAAGTCATACCATTCCTCGGCATACGGATAATGCGAAGTGCGGAAGGAGTTGGCGCCGATCCAGCGCAACAGGTCGAAGTCGCGCACGATGAGCGGCAGCGACAGGGCCCGGCCGAGCACGGGGAAATCCTCGTGTTTGCCGAAGCCGCGCAGAAAGACCGGCTTGCCGTTCAACAGCAATCCGTCGGCGGTGGCCTCGATCGTGCGCAGACCGAAGCTTTGCGCGTAGCTGTCGATGCGGATGTCAGCGTCGATCAGCGTGACAGTGGCGGTGTAAAGTTCCGGTTGGCCGAGATCCCAGCAACGCGGATTTGCGACCGGCACTGTGAGCGTGGCGCGGCCCTCGGGGTCGCAGGTCGCCGTCTGGGTCGTGCCGTCGATCTCGACTTCGATCACGACGTCGGCGGCGGGACGATTGAGCTCGGCCGTCACCACGACTTCAGCCGCGGCGAGATCGGGGGCGAGACGCGGATCGACCTGCAGCGTCTGCAACGCCAGACGGCGCGGCGTGAGCTGCAGGCTCACGGGACGGGGCAGACCGCCGTAGGGGAAAAAGTCATACGTGATCGCGGGGAAACTGTTGTGAAAGCCCTCGTGCGTGGCGTTGGCCTCGATGCGCGCGGGCGGCAGATCCCAAGGGTTGATCGAGGCGTCGACCCGGATCACCAGCACGTTCTCGGCGCCGATGCGGAGGTGTTCCGACAAGTCGCAGGCAAAGGGCAGGCAGGCGCCGACATGGGAGCCCACCGGCTGGCCGTTCAACCAAACGCGGGCGTGGTTGTGCACGCTGCCAACATGCAGCGCGACGCCGCGTTCGGCCCACTCGCGGCTGCCCATGAACCGGCGGCTATACCAGCAGATGCCGAAGTAGTTTTCCAACTCGATGCGCTGTTCGTTCCAGCTTCCGGGAACGGCCAGTTCGCACTCCGCGGTGAAGCCGGCCGTCCAGCCGGCGGCTTCACCCGTGTTTTGCGGGTCGCGGCGGAATTGCCAGAATCCATCGAGGGAATGAAGTTGGCGCAGAACATTCGCTTGGGGTTTCAACATCGTGAGCGCGGGGTGGGGGCGGGAAGCAGGGAACCGGTGGCCGGTTCGCCCGGAAGGAAGAGAAGAGTTTCAGCCAACGTAGCCCCGGGAGCTTTGACGAGAGGCCCCCTGTTGTAGCGTATAGTTTACGCGGAGCGATGGCAGGAGTCGTATGATATCCGCCGGGTCGATCAGGGCTGCCGCAGCAGGGAAAGATTGAAGGCCCAGTTTCTCCATTGCCGGTTGTCGAGGTTCGCCAGCTTGACCCGCAATGTATGCGTTCCCGCGGTCAGGTGGATCGGTGTTTCCACCTGTTCGAACCCCTGCTCGTGGTTTCCGTGGACGATCACCTCGCCATCGATCCAGAGAAGGGCCTCGTCATCGAAGGCGAAGCGCAGCGTGTAGTCGCCGGAGGTTGGCACCGAAATCTCCCCGACGGCGTAGCCGAAGACCTGGACCGGCTGGGTGCCGACATTCGTGTTTTTGAGGCCCCGGAAATACTGGGCGAAGTCCACCCAGCCACGTTCACTTTGGGCCATGACGGGAAGGGTCCAGGTGCCTACACCTTCGCTGCTGAGGTATTGACCGAAGTTCGGCGTGTGATGTGACGGCCAGGTGGAGACTTCTCCGTCGGCCCAGGTGGTCTGCCGGGTAAACGCGACGTCGCTGCTCAGCTCAAAAGGTCCGGCCAATTGCCAGGAAGAAGGCGAGAGCAGCGGAATGTCTTCCGCCGGTTCCAGGTAGGCATAGATCACGGACTCGATGTCGTTGGGGCGGGCGCCGAAACGCACGATGGCCGAGTGGTCGAACCAGATGGGGGCCGGACCGAAAATGCGATACATGATCACCTCAAACCCGCGTTGGAAGGAACGGGAGTTCTCCGTTTTGAAGAGGGTGCCGACCCAGTCGGTCTGCACCGGCCAGACCCCAAAACTCATGTTGAAAACATCCTCGCCGCCGATTCCCCGGATGGGATGCGGGTTGGATTCGCCGTCGAGCAGCAGGAGATCCCCGCCCGAGTGATACCAGGAGTCCCCTTCCTCCACCACCCGGACGCCCATGGTCATGCCAGCGATGAAGCCTTGGCCGCCGAGATTCGCCATCAGGTAGCTGGGGCCGGCCGGGTAGGCG
>CBINJL010000031.1:0-11815 GCA_966250925.1 uncultured Opitutus sp.
GTAACTGAAATCCGGATACGCCCAAGCCTCGTCGCCTTCACCCGGCGGCGAGGCGTTGCACGATGAAGGAGTGCCAGCCGGTGCGATAGGTTTCGTAGCCGCGGGACGGAGCATAGGCGACCAGACACGGTTCACCTGCGATGGTCTGCACGGTGTGCCCCTTCCCTGCCTGCAAACGCTCGGCCACCCGCGCGAGACCAAATCGCTCACGCAGGTGGCGATTGCGACTGTCGGCAATGATGCGGCCTTCGGCATCGGTCACAAACACACGGGTGTTCGCCTGCTCGCGGCGGCCGATCTGCGTCTCGTGCATGATGGTTTGCGCCAACGCCTCCCAGTTGAAAACGATGCCGAGACAGCCGATGGGCTCGCCGTCGGCCACGCCGCCACGCCGCACCATCGTTGAATACACGATGATCGGCTGACCGTCCGCCAGCACCGGCGAGCAATGCAGGCCCTCGAAACCGTATTCCTCGCCCGACACAGTCGCCTGAGCTTTGCGAAACCAAAGCGTATCAGCCTGATTGTGACCGATGCAGGCATACTTTTCCGGGCGGCCGTTGGCGATGATGCGCCCGGCGAGATCGCACAGCACGATGTCGTAGTAGACGGTGTAGGAATCAAGGATCACCCCGAGTCGATGGCTCGCATGCTCCGCCTTCGCCGGATCGAGGCAGGCGTCCACGCAGCTCGAATCGGTCGCCCACCAACGCACGTCGCAGGTGCGTTCGTAGAGATTACGCTCAAGCAGATCGACGTTGGTGGCGGCGAGATCACTGAGCCGGGTGCCGCGCACGCGTTCGCCGATTTCCTGAATCCCTTGGGCAAGTTGCGCAATGTCGGCTTGGGCCGATTCGTCGAGTCGACGCGAAACTTCCGCGGTGCCGTCAGCCAAGCGCCCCATTTCCTTCGCCACCACGGCAAAGGAATGACCGGCCGCACCGGCGCGCCCGGCTTCGAGTTGGGCGTTAAAACTCAGCAGCCGCGTTTGCAGATTGAGCGCCTTGATTTCCTCCATCGCGGCATGCAGGCGGGCATTGATCCGGCCGGTCATGGCCTCGATCTGATTGAGACTTTGCACCAGTCCCGCTCCTTCGGTCAGGACTTGTGAAACTGTTTCCGAGGATGCGACGGCGGGGCGCGCGGGGGCGATGGAAACAGGGGCGACTTTGGGCTGGGCCGGACACGCAATCATGATAACGCGTCGCCTTTAGCCGAGGGCGTGCCAGTCAAATCCTCATTACCGAAATGACTGATGATAAATTTCTAAAGTCGGCCCCCCAATAAACGATATAGCGCCATGAACGATTTCGCTACCGCCAGGGTTTGGCGGTTAAATTTACCAGCGGTGACGAAGCGGCGGCACGGGAGTGGGCAATAATCGACAGCCCGTCTGTCGGGCTGAATGGGAAAAAATTCCGTCGCGCCCAGCACATCCCCGCTGTTTGCTGAGACGATGAGCGCGCCCTCCGATATACGCTGGAAACAGCGTTATACGAACTTCGAACGAGCACTCGCCCGCTTGCGTGAGGCACTGCAACACGGACCGGACAAGCTCAACGACTTGGAAAAGGAAGGCACGATCCAGCGTTTTGAATACACCTACGAGTTGGGTTGGAAAACGTTGAAGGATTTTCTGCAGCACTCCGGCGTCGTGCTCGATGCCATAACGCCCAAATCAGTGATCAAAGCGGCCTATGCCGCGAAACTGATTTCTGACGGCCAAACCTGGATAGACATGCTGCAGCATCGGAACCTCGTGGCGCATGACTACGATGAGGACGAAGTCTCCGAAGTGCTTCACGCCATCCACCGCCGCTACCTTGGCGCCCTCGACAGCCTCAACCAACGATTGAAAAACGAATCATGATTCCCGACCTAGATCCGAAGCTGCTGGGGCAGATCCGCACGATCCTCGCGCATTGCCGCGCGGTCGAGCATGCTTCAATCTTCGGTTCGCGCGCCAAAGGAACCGCCTCGGCGACTTCCGATATCGACATCGCGGTGTTCGGAGATCTCACCCACTTGGACTCACAGCACATCGCCAGCGAGTTGGAGGACTTACCGCAACCGCTGCGTTTCGATGTAATCGCCTATGATCGCATCCGTATGCCGGAACTGCGTGAACATATCGACCGCGTGGGGATTGAAATTTACCGCCGTCAAACGTCCGGCGTTCACGCCTCCAGGCCGAAGACGGCGCGGGCGTAACTGCGGGCGTTGAAGGGCTGCAGATCGTCGGGCTGTTCACCGAGACCGAGGAAGTAGATCGGAAGCCGCAACTCGCGCCAAATGCCGACAATGGCACCGCCGCGCGAGGTGCCGTCGAGCTTGGTCACGATGAGACCGGTGAGACCGAATTTTTCGTGAAACACCTTGGCCTGTTCGACCGAGTTGGTGCCGAGCGAACCATCAACCACGAGCCAGGAATGATGCGGCGCGGCCGGGTCGTGTTTTTGCAGCACGCGACGAATCTTCGCCAGTTCGTCCATCAGATTGCTCTTGGTGTGCAGGCGGCCGGCGGTGTCGACGAGCAGCATCTCGGCGCCACGCGATTTGGCCGCGGCCCAAGCGTCGTAGGCGACCGCGGCGGCATCGGCCCCGGTGTGGCTGGCCACAATGGGCAGGTCAAGCCGCGTGGCCCAGGACTTGAGCTGTTCCACCGCGGCGGCGCGGAAGGTGTCGCAGGCTGCCAGCATGGCGGTGCGGCCGTCGCGTTTGAGCATGTATCCAAGTTTTGCGGACGTGGTGGTTTTGCCCGAGCCGTTGACACCGATGAGGGCGACGACCAGCGGCTGTCCGTGGGACGAGACCGCGTCGAGCCGGCCTTCGCTGCCGTCGAGCGCGCGTTCGAGCACGCGGGCACCGATCTCAGCCGCAGCCTGGCCCTTCAGGTCAGGGTCCTGTTTGTA
Organism: uncultured Opitutus sp.; assembly: GCA_966250925.1. GTDB lineage: Bacteria > Verrucomicrobiota > Verrucomicrobiia > Opitutales > Opitutaceae > Actomonas. Next base: position 2,913 of record CBINJL010000031.1, read on the forward strand.
GGCCTTCTTGATTTCCTTGAGGATTTCCTCGGTCGTCTCGACGCCGAAATCAGCGGTGTAGAGCGCCTCCTCCAGCTCGTCGAGGGAAGCGGCGTCGATCTTGCGCCCACTGAAGAGTCCGCGGGTGGTCTTGGAGATGGACGAGACGGTCTTGGAAAAGCCGTCCTTAAATTTTTTGAAAATGCCGAACATGGAAAAGTGGGGAGTGATACCAACAGCCCAAGAAAAGAAGTGGAAGGGCAAGTAGGCGTCGTTGGGATTTTAACCACTGATCCACACTGATGAACACTGATTGCAGCGAGATCACAGCCTAAGAATCAGCTCAATCGGTCGCATCCGAATTTACGGGCGGAGTGAGCATCGGCGGATTTGTTTCAATTTCACCACCGCCTTTCTTGCGCACTTTTCGGCCTCCGCAGTCTTTGCGTTAAATATCACTGCGGAATCGTGGTGGATGGATGGATCGGAGCAAATGTGGGCGCACTATCGCCCCGGCCCACTTTCACTCACGCCCTTTCACGTTCACCACGTCATTCCGCCTTGCGGGCGTCGCGGCCGAGCTGGTCCTTCAGGCGATCAAGGATGCCGTTGATGAAGCGCTTTGAATCGGCGGTGGAGAACTGCTTCGACAGGTCGATGGCCTCGTTGATGGTGACGATCGGCGGGATGTCCTTGCGGAACAACATCTCGAAAATGGCCATGCGCAGGATCGCGAGATCGATGCGGGCGATGCGATCAAACTCCCAATTGTGCGCGAGCTGGCGGATGCGCGCATCAATCTCTGCCAGGTGCTGGATGGCACCGCTGATCAGTTCCTCGCCAAAGGCATAATGTTCACGCGGCTTCTCGGTGGTTTCCTGGTTTTCGAAAAACACCCGCAGGTCCTCCGCCAGATTCTGCGGCGGATTAAGACTCCACGAATAGAGAAACTGCATGGCGGCGACGCGGCCGTCGCGACGTTGGGCGAAAATGGCTTTGCTCATCGGGAAAACTCTTTTTTCAGGGCGGCCATTTCGAGCGCACCACGGGCGAACTCGGCGCCGCGATTGATCTCGCCGAGGCATCGCGCCTCGGCCTGAGCCGTGTCGTTGGCCGTCACCACACCGGCAATGATCGGCGTGCGGGTATCGAGGCTCACGCGCATGAGTCCCTGTTGCGCGGCCTCGGCCACGAGTTGATCGTGCAACGTGCCGCCCTTGATGATCACGCCGAGCGCGATGACCACATCGCAGGGCTGGCGGCCGAGCAGGAGTTGCGCGCCGGTGGGCAACTCGCCGCTGCCGGGAACGCGCACGGTCGTGATGTTTTCAGGCGCCACGCCGGCGGCGGCCAGCGTCGTGCCGACGCTGGCCAGCAATCCGTCCACGAAACGCTGATTGAAACGCGCCGCCACGATGCCGACGCGAAAGGCGGCACCGTCGATGCGGAGGGCTTGAGGAGAATCGAGACTCATCGGAAAAAAGCGGACTGTGGACAGCGGAGCGCAGATTGCCAACCCGGATGGGACAATCGCAACGGGCCTACGCACAGGGCTCCGACCGAAAGCGCAATCCGAAATCCGCTTTGACTGAGCGCAACGTCTCCCCTGTTGCCGGCCTGCCCACCTGCCCACGCGTCTAAAACTGACGTGCGCGCCCCATCCCGCACCGCCCTTCAAATCCCGGTCAAACACCTGCCCCGGCCCCGGCACGATTTGCAATTCTCATGCATTCCGACAAGCCTGCCGCCATGAACACGTTACTGCGCAATCTGGAACTGCATCTCACGGGCGTCGGGCTGCTGGTCGTGGTGGTGGCAGGTCTGGTGTCCGACCGCCTGGCCGGGGACATCTGGGTGGTCACGGCCCTGACCGCGATCGGCGTAGGCATCGTGCATGGCATCATTTTCTGGCTGGTGCGCCGACGCCAGCGACTCGTGCGCGAGGCCGATATCGCCGCCGTGCAACACATGCTCAAGGACGTGGTAAAAAACCAACTCGCGGTCCTGCGCATCGCCAACGAGCTCAATCAACGCGCTCCCGGCACGATCGACCCGGCCCGGATCGACGCCTCGATCACCGAGATCGCCGAAGCGGTCGACTCGCTGTCGCAGGAATCACTCCGGACTTGGCAGGCTCGCCGCGAACAGTCGTGATGCGGGCCTTTCCGGCCGTGCGCTTCACGCTCCATCATCGCACTCTCTACCGTTATCGCGGCGCCGCCACGGAGTCCTTCATGGAGGCCCGGCTGCGACCCGCCGACACGCCTGACCAACAGGTTCTCTCCCACCGACTGGAGATCGACCCGGCGTGCAACGTCCACGACTACGTCGACTACTTCGGCAACACCGTGCACACGTTCTCGATCGTGCATCGCCACGACGCCCTGACGCTCGATTCCTTCGCCGAAGTCGAAACCCGTCCCGTCGAAGTGCCGGCCATCGTCAAGGCGGTCAGCGTGTCCGAGGCGCGTCAGCTTTACCGCAGTGATTCGCTGCGTCTCTACGAGTTTCTCAACCCGTCGGCGGCGATCGGGTTTTCCGCCGAAGTGAATCAACTCGCCAACCGTTTCTTTCGACCGGGGCTGGAGATCGGCGCGGCCGTGCTCGGGTTGAATCATTGGATTCATGCCAGCTTCCGCTACGCGCCCGGCACGACCCGTATCGACACGCCTGTATCCACCGTGTTGCGACAACGCGCCGGCGTCTGCCAGGACTTTGCCCAGACCATGATCGCCGTGTTGCGCTCGGCCGAAATCCCGGCCCGGTATGTCGTCGGCTACATCGAAACCGACGCCCAACGCGACGCGACCGACCGCAGTCGCGCGCCGCGGGCCTTGATCGGGGCAGCCGAAAGCCATGCCTGGGTCGAGGTCTGCCTGCCCGGTGGGTTCTGGTGGCCGCTCGACCCGACCAATGACTGTGTCGCCGGCGAGCGACACGTGCGGGTCTCCATCGGGCGCGACTACCTCGACTGCACGCCCACCCGCGGCGTCTTCAAAGGCACGATCACCGACCGACTCGAAGTCTCCGTGACGCTCCGCCGCAGCGCCGTCGCCGCCGATCCCAAAATCGCCGTTACCTGACCACGCGACACCTCGCGCCTACGGCAACTTGCGGGTGTTGAAGGTGTGGCTTTCGATCAGTTCGCTGTCGGCGGTGTAGAGTGACAGATAGACAATGAACACGTGCGGCGGACGCACCACCGCCGGCGAATGCATGTGATTGCCATTGTTCACCAGCACGGTGCGCTGCCAGCCGGCTTTCTGCGGGTTGTTCCAACGCGCCGGGGCATGGTGTGCCGCGGCATCGGGCGGGATCTCATTTTTCTCTTCGTCGTAAAACCGCAGCACAAACGCGTTGCCCTCGATCGCCAGCCCGAGAAATCCCCCGCCCGGCCGCGCCACCTCGACGCCCGTGACCGTGCGCTCCGTCTCGGCGCCTCCCTTGCTCGCCGTCACCTCACCCGCAGCCCGCCAAGGCAAGGTCAAGGTCAACACCAGCAACAGCAGGGGCAACCGGTGGATTCGCTTCATGTCCGCCACGATAGGCTGCTCCCTGACCCGCGCAAGCCGTCGCCCTTCGGCGGTCCGCCGCACATCTAAATCTCACGCAGATTTTACCACTCACAAACCTCCCGCACCGGGAAATCGGCTACCCATCACGGCCCCGCAGCCCCCAGGGCAGTTACCAATTAGCGAATGACAAAAATCGATAATAGGATTTGCCCGAATCAGCAGAACGTGTTGTCGATGGATCACTTTCGCGGGTCTGGCCCCCGTGCAGGTCAATTAAAGATCGGCATGCCAGACCAGATCCCACTTTCGCGTGTTGAGGTATTGGTGGTGAAGCGCGAGCCCCTGCTGGCGGAGGCGTTGCTGAGGTCGTGTCGGGTGGCGTTCCCGGGGCGCAGTTGGGGGCTGGAGAGATCGGGTCAGGTCGCGTTGGAAGTGCTGCGTGAATCACCGGTGGACGTGTTGATATGCGGGCTGAACCTTGAGGGCTTGGATGGGCTTGATCTGCTTGAACTGGCACGGCGAGAGGGGTTGGCCCGGCGGCGCTTGGTGGTGACGGATCGGCGGGACGAGCGGGTGATCCAGTTTCTCGTCGCGGGAGGACACGATGTGAGTTTTGTCGGCAACGACGCGCCGGGTTCCGAGGCATTGGACGCCGCGCTGCGACAGGTGGCGGAGGGCCGACGCGTGTGCGACTTGGAGTTACGTTCAGAGTGGCTGCGACTGCGGAAGGATCCCGCGGCCTACGGATGGGTGCTGACCGATGCGGAGCAGGAGGTGTTGGCCGCATTGGCGGAGCTCGGTGGGGATTTGGAAGTGGCGCAACTCCGCGGGACGAGTCCGGCAACAGTGCAAACGCAACGAAAGCGGATAATGCAGAAGCTCAGACTACGGACGCAGGCTCAGTTGGTCACCTACGCAGGATGCCGGGGCCTGGTGCGCTTCGAATCGGGCAAAGTCATGCGACCGGGATTCCAGTGGCAGCAGTGGCAAAGCAATACTAATGATGCCGGCGTGGTGCGTGAAGCCGGCCTGATCTGGCATACCCCGAACAGAGGTATCTGGACCGGTTGAAACGGTTGCGGGCGGCTGGTGCAGTTGCACTGCCATGCCACCCCCGGAATCGTTACACCATGCAGATCGGGCGAAGGATACGCTGGAGCAGTTGCAGGCCGAGCGCGGGCCGGTGCGCCACTGGATATATTGGGTGTTGTGGTTCCTGATCGGGGCCGCGTTGTTGCTGCTCCCCATCGCGGAGGTGGACGTCACGGTAACCGGATATGAGCAGTTGCGACCGGAAGGCGAGCAAGGGGAAGTGCGGACGGCGGTGGGAGGCCCGCTTGAGCGGGTGCTGGTGCGGGAAAACCAACGGGTCGAGCGCGGCGAGTTGATGATGGAAATCGCCGCGCCGGCGTTGCGCCGGCAACGACAGCATCTTGCGGAACGCCAGAAACGCATGGAGGCCGAATTGGAGGATGTCAGAGCGTTGTTGACCGGCCGTGACCGCAACTCCCCGGGATGGAATACCGGAATGTGGGCGATCACTGGGGCTCTTATGCCTACAGCCCAATAACCATTTCGATCTGCGCTTTTGGTATAATCTCCTGAACTCAGGACGATTGGTCGAATACCGTTCGAATCGCCCCCCCCATAGCATCCTGCTTCACCGACCTTGCTTTCCTGATCAGGAAATTTTCCATGCGGGCACCTCAGCACCTCATGTCCCGCATCGGCGCATTGTTTTTCTCTCTCGGCTGCCTGCTCAGCTCAGGCAGCGCGACCGCTCTGGCCCAGGATGATGCGGAGTCCGAACTGGTGCCACTCGAACCCGTCACCGTCACCGCCCAGAAACGCGGCCAGGCCGCGACCGCGGTGCCCATCACACTCACCGCCTACACCGGAGAATTTTTGGAGAGCTAGGGAATCACCCGCTTCGAGGATCTCGCGCCGTGGGTGCCGGGCTTGTTTGTCTCCGCCCAATCGCCCAACAACCCGAGCATCAACCTGCGCGGCATCAGCACCGATGTGACCGATCCGCGCGCGGCCATGCGGGTTTCCGTTTTCCAAGACGGCGTGCCAATTAGCCGCACGACCGGCAGCGCCACCGAGCTGTTCGATCTCGAACGCGTCGAGGTGCTCAAGAGCCCGCAAACCACGCTCTCCGGACGCAGCGCCGAGGCCGGTGCCCTCGCCTTGATTTCACGTCGGCCTGCGGCTGAACAGGCCGGCGCGCTCACAGTCGGCGGCGGCGATCACGGGCTGCGACACATTTCCGGTTTCTACAATACACCACTGGGTTCGGATCACCTGCTTGGACGCCTCGCCTTCACCGCCGTGCGCCGCGATGGCATCGTGGACAATCTCGCCGACGGCTCCGATCTCCATGGCCGCGAAACTGTCGCCGTGCGGCCGTCATTGCGCTGGGTGAACGCCGACAAAACCACCACGGTCGACCTCATTCTGCAGTGGCAGCACGACACGCCGCCCGGCTCGGCGTGGACCGCACCGTCTGGGGCGGCACGCTGCAACTCGCGCACCAGCTCAACGATGCGTGGTCGCTCCACGCCGTCTCCGGCTGGCGCGCGTTCGATTCATTTGAAGCGTTCGACGCCGATGGCTCGCGACTGTTTTTGCTCGAATCCGACGACCGCTCGCGCGCGGAAGAGTTCAATACCGAGTTGCGGCTCAACTACGACGCCGGTGGCCGTTTCACCGCCTTCGCCGGCCTCAGTCACGCCCGCGAACGCGCCGCACAGACCGTCACCGTGCACACCGATGAACGTGCGGTCTGGCCCCTGCTCTCCGCGGATTTTCGCAACGGACTCATCGCCGCCGGTGTGCCCGCCACGCTGGCCGGTTTCGCCGTGCCCGCCATGCAACCGTTCCTGCCGCAGGCACAGCTGCCGTTGGGTTTCGCGTCCCTCGCCGCCGTGCCGCCGCTTGCCCCGCTCGCCGCGCTGGCCGGCGCACCGTTGAAACCGCACCACCGCGACACTTACCTGCAGGACGCCGCGTTCGATGCCACTGACGTGTTCCTCGATGGCACTTGGCGCGCAACGGACAAACTCGAACTCACCGCCGGAATGCGCGTTTCGTTTGAGGATCAAACCACGGGCTACCACGTTGATCCCAGCCCTTCACCTTCGACGCTCGGTTTCGTCTTCGGTGCCGCGCCCAACTTCGCCGTCGCGCCCACCGCCGGCAAACAAACCGACTCGGATCAGAGCACCGGCTGGGCCGGGCGTATCGTGGCCCGCTATGCGTTCACACCCGACCTCAACGCCTATGCGAGCCTCTCCCGCGGCCGTCGTCCCGAACTGCTCATCATCACCTCGCTCGACCGTTATCGCGTCAGTGAGGAATCCATCGTCAACACCGAGGTCGGGGTGAAAGGCCGGGCGCTGCAACATCGCTTCATTTGGTCGGCGGCATTGTTCGAGTATCACTACCGCCATTTTCACACTCTCGTGCAGGACCCGGCCAACGCGGCGCGTTTTCTCGCCATTGATGCCGGCCGTGCGACTGGTCGCGGCGGTGAGCTCGCGATGCAGGGACTCATCAGGCCCGGATTCCAGGCGTTCGCCACCTACGGCTACACCGACGCCACCTTTGACGAGACCGGCGACAACGGCCAACCACAGCAATACGCCGGATCAAGCCTGCGCCTCACCTCGCGTCACACCTTCGCGCTCGGCACCACGTTGACGCATCTCTTCGCGCGCGCCGGCCGCGTGGAGTTCACCCCGCTCTGGCAATACCGTTCGCGCGACTATTTCGATGACGACAACACGCGGCTCGGCGGCTCGCTTTATCAACCCGGTTTCGCCGGGTGAATCTCCGCCTCGGCTGGAGCACGGTCGATCGCGCCTGGGAAGCCGCGCTTCACGTGGACAATCTTTTCGACGAGGAGTTTTTAATTGATGCCGGCAACATCGGCGCGGACTTCGGCCTACCGACTTACATTCGCGGCGAACCGCGCCTGGTGCGCCTGGACCTCACCCGTCGTTTCTGAGCGGAGACGGCCTCCAAATCTATTGTCCAAATCGGACATTCACACGGCCAAAACGGCCACCGCCCGATTTCCCGTTGCCCGCGACTCCGGCCGCCGGATCACTCCCTCGCGAGTTATCCTGAGAACGTTTCCGCCGTTATGAGCATCCTCCGCCCTTCGGTTTTATTCGCCTGTCTGATTCTGCCGCTCGCCGGCCACGCCCAGACGATCGTGCACCAGTGGCGCATGGGCGAAGATGACCCGGCTGCCGTGGCCGGCAATGGCGTCAACGCCACCCAAAACGCCGCAACCGGTGCTCATCCTGCGCATGAAGGCACGGGATTGACCTATTCGAACAACACTCCGGGCGCCTTCAGCACGTTGTCCGTGGCCTTCAGCGGCACCGGCAACTACGAAGCCCCTGCCGCGTTGGGCCTCACGACCGATTTCGCCATCGAGACGTGGGTCAATCTCGCCAACACCACCGCCCCGCAGTGGATCGCCTTGCTGGGCAATGGCAGCAACAACGGTTACGGCCTCTTCGTGACCAACGGCTTGATTGGTGTGGCGCGATCCGGCATCGGCCTTTTCGCCAGCACCACCGCTACGGCCAATACGTGGAACCATGTTGCCTTGGTGGTCCAAAGCGACACGAACACCGTCAGTTTCTTCCTCAACGGCACCCAGATCGGAAGTCCGGCTGGCCTCAATAGCTTCGTCACCGGATTCTCCGTTGGTGGCGACGAAAACGGCGCCGGACGCATAAGCGCCGGTGCACTCGTCGATGAGCTGCGCATTTTCACCTTCGGCCAAGGCACATTCACGCCGACCATGCTCAGCGCGGTGCCCGAACCCGGAACCTACGCCGCTCTCGCCGGTATCGGTGTGCTGGCGGTCGCGCTGGTTCGTAGGCGCGTCGGCCCACGATCCCGCAATACATAACCGACGCCCGGCACGCCTACGCACAGAGCCAGAAATCGCGACCTTCGCAGCGTCCCTGACCCGACAACATCGCACGCACTTTTTCGCGCGCGCCGCGGTTGGCCACATAACTGAGCACGACCGCTTCGGTTCGCGGCGGCAGTTCTTCCGGCGCCAGCACCGGCCGACCCGCCACCCGTTGCCCGATTTTCCGCGGATCAATGTCTACGTAACCGGCGATAGCCACGCCGTGCGCTTCCAATAACGCCGCCCGCCGGCGCGTCGGTCGTCCGGCTCCGGCGATCCACACCGACCGGCCGCCGTCGCTGCGAGCCAGTTCGCGGGCGAGATACACGGCTTTCACCGCAAAGAACGCCTCGACGTCGTAGCGCGGGTCCACCCGCGAAGCGCGTTGCGGCGAATCGTGCCAGGTCAACAGCACTTCCGGCAATTTCACCATGCGCACGCTCTATTCCCTGCCGACGAAGCGCGTGAATCTG
>CBINJL010000032.1:0-11729 GCA_966250925.1 uncultured Opitutus sp.
CGCTGCGTCGTAAAATGGGGCTCGATAAGCTTCCCAATCCGCTAGTCTTGGTTGAGGAGCGCGACGGAGGGCTGTTCCTGCAGCCAGCGGTGGCGATGCCGGTGCGAGATTTACCCAAAGAAAAAATCGAGGCGTGGATTGCCCGCGACGAGGCGGATATGGCGGCTTTTAAAGCGACCCCCAAGCGGTCGTGAAGCTGTTCCTGGCCGCAAGTGTTCTGTTGGCCGCAAGTGGTTCGCTTCAGGGGGCTTCTCGATTTTTGATTACGGCGGCCACGGCCCAGGGCTGGGAGTTAATCAGCTCCGATTATTGCGCGGAAGAGACCAAACGCAACCTGCCCAAAATCGGCCGCATGGCGACCAAGGCGTGGGCCGGCAAGATTGAACCGCAGGTGAGCTTCGTAGCGACCTGTCTGGTGTTGGATAAACCGCTGGTGTTTCCCAAGGCAAAAGACCGGCCGGTGGTTGTCGCCGCCTTGGCGGTGGCCGCCGATTGGCTGCTTACCCTCGACGAAGCGGATTTTCATAAAAAGCTGGGCCGGGAAGTTTATGGCCTGCGGATTGCCACCCCTGGCCAGTTTTTGCTGGAGCAACGCGCTCAAGGGATACTCTGAGGGGCTGCCGGGGAAGACGCGTTCTGGCGGAAAATGCCGTTGACCGGTCCGGCCAACCTCCCGTGATTGTCTGCCTTTGACGTCCGTGAGAACACTTGCTGAAACCTCGGCCGCCTTCCGCGGCATCGTTGCAACCCGTGGCGTCGTGCCGCGATCTCACCCTGCGGGCTCCCGATGAGCGACAAGATCACGCACGAGTGTGGCATCGCGATGGTGCGGTTGAAGAAGCCGCTCCAATACTATCAGGAAAAATACGGCACGCCGCTGTGGGGGTTCACCAAGCTGTTTCTGCTGATGGAGAAACAGCACAACCGCGGCCAGGACGGTGCGGGCGTGGCCTGCGTGAAAATGGATGTGCCGGCGGGGGAGCCGTTCATGTTCCGCGAGCGTTGCGTGAAGGCGAATCCGCTCGATCGCATTTTCAAGACGCTGCTGCGTTCCTACAACGAGCTCGTGGCGGCGGGCGACGCGCATCCGGAATTCGCTCGCACGGTGAAGGAACGTTTCGATTTTGGCGGCGAGTTGTTCATGGGCCACCTGCGCTACGGCACCAGCGGGGGCTACACCATGAGCTCGTGTCATCCGTTTTTCCGCCGCAGTCCGTGGCCGACCCGCAACCTCGCGCTCTGCGGCAACTTCAACCTCACCAACACCACCGAGCTCAATCGCAACCTGATCTCGATGGGGCAGCATCCGATCTTCGCCACCGACACGCAGGCGCTGTTGGAAAAGATCGGATTCTATCTCGATGAGGAACACGAGGACCTCTACCGCCAGCTGCGGGCGCAAGCGCTGCCGGGCCGCGAGATCTCGGCCCAGATCAGCCGCGACCTCGACCTGCATCGCGTGATCAGCCGAGCCGGACAGCTTTGGGACGGCGGTTACGTCCTGGCTGGTGCAGTCGGCAACGGCGACGCCTTTGTGGTGCGCGACCCGTCGGGCATCCGGCCGTGTTTCTATTTCGAAAACGACGAGGTCATCGCCTTCGCCTCCGAGCGCGCCCCGCTCATGACCGTGTTCGACCTCAACCTCGATGCGGTCGAGGAAGTGCCGCCCGGTCACGTCATGGTGATCAAGCGCGACGGGGTCATGACGTCGAAGCCGTTCCGCGATCCGCTGCCGCGCACGTCGTGTTCCTTTGAGCGCATCTATTTTTCGCGCGGCAACGACATCGACATCTACCGCGAGCGGAAGGCCCTCGGCGCGCGGCTGGCCGATCAGGTCATCGCGGCCGTGGACCACGATTGGACGCACTCCGTTTTCAGTTTTATTCCCAATACTGCCGAGGTCGCCTACTACGGCCTGGTCTCGGCGCTGCGCGAACGCCGCCGCACGGAAGTGAAGGACGAGATCCTGCGTGCCTCGCAGGCCGGCGAACTGACCGAGGACAAACTCGATGACCTCATCCTGCGCAACTGGCCGCGGGCGGAGAAGGTGGTCAGCAAGGACATCAAGCTGCGCACCTTCATCGGTCAGGAAAACATGCGCAACCAGCTCGCGAGCCACGTCTACGACATCACCTACGGGTCGGTCGAGCCGGGCCGTGACAACCTCGTGTGCGTCGACGATTCGATCGTGCGCGGCACGACGTTGCGCAAATCCATCCTGCGCATTCTGACCCGGCTCAATCCTCGCAAAATAGTCATCGTGTCGACCGCGCCGCAGATCCGTTACCCGGACTGCTACGGCATCGACATGTCCGAGATCGGCAAGTTCATCGCCTTCGAGGCCGCGGTCGAGTTGATCAAGGAATCCGGCAAGGAGGACCTGCTGGCCGAGGTGTATCGACTTTGTCGTGACGCCGTCGCCAACGGCGAATCGGTCAACCACGTCAAAAAGATCTACGAGCCCTTCACTGCCGATGAAATCTCCGCGCGCATCAGCCGCATCGTCTATCCGCATAATGTGGACTGGGCGGGCGAGGTGCAGGTGATTTACCAGACCGTCGATAATCTCCACGCCGCGGTGCCCAACCATAGCGGCGACTGGTATTTTACCGGCGATTTCCCCACGCCCGGCGGCTACCGCGTGGTCAATCAGGCCTACGTCAATTACTTCGAAAAATCCGACCGCCGCAGCTATTGATGAAATTACGATTTACGACGGACGATTTACGAAAGGACCGCGTCTGCGTCGCCGATCCGTCGAGTCGCCATATCGTAATTCGTCATTCGTAAATCCATATTTCCTTGTCTCTCTCCTACGAATCTTCCGGCGTCCGCTACGACGAACTCGTTGCCTTCAAGCGCGCCTGCCAGCTGGCCGCCCGCACCACGGCCGATCAGCTCGCCGCCCACGGTTATCGCGAACCGGCCGAGACGCGGGGCGAGAGTTGCTACATGATGGAGTCCGATGACCACTACCTCGCCCACGTCGAGGAAGGGCTTGGCACGAAAAACCTGGTGGCCGACGCCGTCTACAAGCAGTCGGGCAAGTGCTTCTACCGCGAAGTCGCCATCGATACCGTCGCGACGATCGTCAACGACCTCATCACCTGCGGCGCCTTGCCGACTTCGCTGGCCATGCACGCGGCGGTTGGCGACTCGGGCTGGTTTGGCGACGCGCAGCGCACTCAGGCGCTGGTTGACGGCTGGGCCGACGCCTGCCGCATGTCCGGCGCCGTCTGGGGCGGAGGCGAGACTCCGACGCTCAAGGGTATCATTGAACCGGATACGATCTGTCTCGCCGGTTCGGCCGTCGGTCGCATCGCGCCGAAATCCCTCCGCATCACCGGCGACGTGCAGGACGGCGACAGCATTCTTTTTCTCGCCTCGTCGGGCGTGCAGACCAACGGCCTCACGCTCTGCCGCCACATCGCGGATCAATTGCCCGAGGGCTACGCCACGCCGCTCGGTCACGGCGACGATCGCACCTATGGCGAAGCGTTGCTGGCGCCGTCGGTCATCTACGTGAAGTTTGTGCGCGAGTGTCAGCGCCGCGGCATCACGCTCAACTACGTGGCTCACGTGACCGGCCACGGCTGGCGCAAACTCATGCGCCTCGACGAACCGTTTGTTTACGAGATCACGGAGGTGCGCGACGAACCGGCGTTGTTCAAATTCCTGATGGAGAAGGGGCCGATCGAACTGCGGGAAGCCTACGCCACCTTCAACATGGGCATCGGTTTCGCCGCCTACGTGAATCCGCGCGACGCGGAGGCGACGTTGGAAGCGGCCCGGGCGACCGGTTACGACGCCTGGATCGCCGGCCGCGTGCGCAAGGACGGCGACCGCAAAGCGGTGGAAATCCCGTCGCTCGGCCTGACCTTCGGCGGTGACACCTTGCAGGTGCGCTGAGGTGGGCGCCTTTGTTTTTACAGAAGGCAACGAAGGGAAACGAAGCCACTCCGCCGTTATTTCTTACAGGAGGAAACGAAGGAAAACGAAGCCACTCCGCTGATATTTTATTAAAGGAGTAAACGGAGAGAAACAGAGCTTCGTTCTCTTCGTTTCCTTCTGTTAAAAATCCAGTAGGCTGACGGCTCCGTTGTCCTCTGTTTCCTCCTGTAAATCACCGCAGGCTGACGGCTTCGCTCTCTTCGTTTCCTTCTGTGAAAATCCGGCAGGCTGACGGCTCTGTTGTCCTCTGTTCCCTCCTGTAAGAAAACAACAGCCTTGCCACGCAGCCGCTCAGCTCGGCGCACCTCACGCCTGCTCATCCGGCTGCATGCGTTCGCGCAGGCTGCGGGGACGAAGGTCGCGCCAATGGGCATCGATCCATTGCAGGCACTCCTCGCGCGGGCCGGGGCCGAAGACGTTTTCCCAGCCGGCGGGAACGGGCTGGCCGGCCGGCCACAGCGAGCACTGCTCTTCGGCATTGCGAATTACGCGAAACACTTCGCCGTCGATGGAAAGGTCGTCTGGGGGCAGTTGGGACATGCGGACGAGCGGCGAGACAGGGGCGGTTGCCTGCGGCTGTCAACGCGGCGCACGCCCATCAGGTTCGCGCCTGACCGGGGATAGGGCTTGCGATGGAAAATCGTCGCCCCGCATATCTTCGCTGCTTCCTTGTGAAAACCGACCTGGCCAGCAGTCGAGTTAACCCCGTTGATCTGCCGCTTCTGCGCGCGCAGGAAAACCTGTGGTTTGGCCACCAGATGGACCCGACCGGGCGCGCTTACAGCATGTGTGCCTACACCGAGATCGCCGGCGCGGTGGATGTTGTGAAATTTCAACAGGCGGCCCGGTGCGTCGTGCACGAGACGGAATGTCTGCGTATTGAAATTGTGGAGACACCGGCCGGACCGCGGCAGCGGATCGTCGCCTTGCCGGACTGGACGTTGCCCGTGCATGACATGTCGGGCGAATCCGATCCCCTGGCAGCCGCGCTGGCCTGGATCAAGGCGCACGCGTTTCGTCCGTTCGATCCGGCGGCGGCGCCGTTGTTTCAGTGGGATCTCTTCAAGCTGGCCGACGATCGTTATGTTTGGAGTCAGAGCGCGCACCATGTGCTGCTCGACGGCTACAGCGGCAACCTCATCGCCCAGCGCGTGGCGGCGGTGTATTCGGCTGCGGTCGCCGGTGAAGTTCCGCCGCCAAATTCCTTCTCCGCGCTGGCCGAGCTGGTGGCGGAGGATCGCGATTATGCGACGTCCGAGCGTTGGCATGCTGATCGCGAACGGATGCGTGAACTGCTCGCGGCACGTCCGCCGGCGACGCGTTTGACGGAAGAGCCGGAACCGCCGCTGGGCGGATTCGTGCGTGAAGAAATCGACCTGCCGGCGGAGCTCACTGCGGCGTTGGTTGAGCGCGCCGCCGCCTGGGGATCGAGTCTGCCCGATCTCGTGCTCGCGGCCTTCGTCGCCTACCTGCAACGCCTCGCCGGCCGGCGCGATGTCGTGCTATCTTTACCGGTGCTCGGCCGCAGCGGCCGGGCGGCACGGGCGCTGCCGACGGCCATGACCAATGTCGTGACCGCGCGGTTTGCGGTCGGTCCGCGCACGACATGGGCCGAGCTGGCGGAGCAGGCCGGACGGCAGCAACGGCTGGCGCTGCGCAATCAACGTTTTATGCGCGATGAGCTGCGCCGTTTGCTCGGCATCGGCCCGGGCGATCCCGACGCCTCGACCATCGTGTTCAACAACAGCACCGGGTTCGCCATCGATATTCCGTTCGGCGGCTGCTCCGGCATCACGCACAATATCTCCAACGGGCCGGTCCCGGACCTTTCGGTGGTGTGTTACCAGACCCGGCCGGATGGCGCGACGCCGCTGCATCTCAACGGCCACGATGCGCTCTACGACCGCGCCGTCCTGCGCCGGCACGGCGAACGTCTGCGGCGGTGGTTGCAACATCTGCTCGCGGCCGACGCGGATGCGCCGGTCGCCACGGTCGGTATTCTTGATGATGCGGAAAGCGTTCGCATCACAGGCGAATGGAACGCCACCACGCATCCGCTCGAGGCCGCGTCGCCGCCGGCCATCGGCTTGTTCGAAGCGCAGGTGCAACGCACTCCCGACGCGCTGGCCCTGGTGTTTGCGGAAGAGCGACTGACCTACCGCGAACTTGATGAACGCGCCTCGCGGCTGGCGTGGTTGTTGCGTGGATACGGCGCCGGACCGGAGACGTTGGTGGCGATCGCGCTGGAACGTTCCACTGCATTAATGACGGCCATTCTGGCGGTGCTGAAAACCGGCGCGGCCTATCTGCCGATCGATCCGCAGTATCCCGCCGCCCGCATCGCCTATGTGCTGACCGACAGTGGCGCGCCGCTGCTGATCGCGCGTTCAGTTGCGGCGGTGCCGCCCGGTGTTCGTCTGATCGATCTGTCGACGGCGGAGACTGCGGATGCCCTGGCGCAACAACCTGTGCGGGCACTCGTCGATGCCGATCGCACTGCGCCGCTCGATCCGAAGCACCTCGCCTACCTGATCTACACCTCCGGTTCAACCGGCCGACCCAAGGGCGTCGGCGTCAGTCACGATGCGTTGCACAATCGCCTCGAATGGATGCGCACCGCACTCGATGTCGGACCGCACGACCGCATCCTGCAAAAAACACCGGCAACCTTCGACGTTTCGGTGTGGGAATTTCTGCTGGCTTATCGCACGGGGGCGGCCGTGGTCATGGCCCGGCCGGAAGGACACAAGGATCCGGATTATCTCGCCGCACTCATCGGCGGCGAAGGCGTGACCATCCTGCACTTCGTGCCACCGATGTTGGGCGGGTTTCTCGATCTGGCCGATCTGTCGCTGTGCCGCGGCGTGCGTCATGTCGTGGTCAGCGGCGAAGCCCTGCCTGGGCACTTGCAGCAACGTTGCCGTGAGCGTTGGCCGGCGCAGTTGTGGAACCTTTACGGCCCGACCGAGGCGGCCATCGACGTCACGTGGTGGTTGTGTGCGGCCGAGTCCGCCACGCCGCCGATCGGTCGACCGATCTGGAACACGCAGGTGCATGTGCTCGATGGGGCATTGCAACCGGTGCCGGTGGGCGTGACCGGCGAACTTTATCTGGCGGGCATCGGCCTCGGGCGCGGTTATCTGGGCCGCCCCGGACTTACGGCGGAACGGTTCATCGCCTGTCCCTTCGGACCGCCCGGCGCGCGCATGTATCGCACCGGTGATATGGTGCGCTGGCGTGAGGACGGTGCGCTGGATTTTCTCGGCCGCAAGGACACGCAGGTGAAGATTCGCGGCTTCCGCATCGAGCTGGGCGAAATCGAGACGGCATTGTGCCGGCAGCCCGGAGTGACCGATGCCGTTGTCCTCGTGCGACCGGGGCAGGGCGGAGGCGAAGGGCGTCTCCTGGCTTGGGTCGTGGGCGAAGGCACGCCCGACTCCGCGACGATGCGCACGGCGCTCGGCGCCGTGTTGCCGGACTACATGGTGCCGGTGGCGGTGATGCGCATCGCGCGCCTGCCGTTGACCGCCAACGGCAAACTGGATCGTGCGGCCCTGCCGGAGCCGGATAGCGCCGGGGATTCCACCGCGGCGCGGCTGATTTCGGCGCCAGCCAGCGCGGAGGAGGCGCAGTTGCGACAATGGTTTGCGGAGATTACCGGCGCGGCGGTGGTGACGGGGGAGGACAATTTTTTCACGCTCGGCGGCGACAGCATCGGCGCGCTGCAACTCGTCGGTCGGGTGCGGGCGGCGGGATACACGCTCGAAGTGCGCGACGTGTTTCAGCAACCCACGCCGGCAGCACTGGTGCGGCGACTGGGACGTGCGGCGGGCGCGGCCGCGGCGACAGGGGAGACGATTTGCGGTCCGGTTCCGACCTTGCCGTTTCAGCACCGTTTTCTTCGGCGCGGTGGACCTTTCGCGCAAAGTTATCAGGCGGTGCTGCTGGGCATTCCCGCCGCCGTCGGTGAAGGCGAGGTGCGCCGTGCAATCACCCGGCTCGCCGCACGCCACGATGCCCTGCGTCTGCGTATTATACCGACGGATACTGCCGACGCGCTGCCGGGCCTGGAAGTGTTGCCGGAGGCCGAGGCGGTGGCGTGGAAGGTATTTTCAGCCGCGATCAGCACGGAAGCCGTCACGAATGAGCTGGCGGCGATGCTCGACCCGCACTCCGGGCGGTTGATGGCGGTGGGCTGGCTGCCGCATTCCGAAACGGGTCCGGCACTGGTTTGGATGATTCATCACCTCGCGGTCGACGCGGTGTCGTGGCGCATTCTCATCGACGAACTGGTGGCGTTGCTGGCAGGGGACGCGTTGTCCGGCGGACTGGTTTCGCCGGTCGTCTGGGCCCGACATGTGCGGGCGACGGCGGATCGTTACGAACCCGAAAAGTCCTGGTGGCGCGACGTATGGCGTGAAACCCGATCGCTGGCGCATGACGAATGGAAGGATGACGCGTTTGGCGCGCACGAGTGTCGCGAAATTCTGGATACCGTGACGGCGAACCGGATCGACGCCTCCCTTGCGATTTATCGTTTGGAAATGGAAGACCTGTTGCTGGCGGCCCTGACTCTGGCGGTGGCTGACTGGCAGCGGCAACGCTTTGGCTGCTAGCCGGCGCCGTGGGTGGTGGAGGTGGAAGGGCATGGCCGTGGGGGCAATGACAGCGCGATTGATCTGAGCCGCACGGTGGGCTGGTTGACCCGGTTTCACCCGCTTCGCGTCGACCCGACCGCGGTGGATCTGGATTCGGCGGCGGAGGCAGGGGCCGGCGCGGGTGAACTGCTCAAGTGGATCAAGGCGATGCGTCGCTCGGTTCCCGACGGAGGACTCGGCTACAGCGCGTTGGCGCTGGTGTCGGCTGAATCCGGGGCGGTGACTGACTTCGAGGGCAAACCGGACCTGTTGTTCAACTATCTGGGCCGGTTGAGTGATGTTTCGCGGCACAAGGACTGGCCGGTGCTGGCGGCGTGGGGCGGAGACGATCCGCGTCGTCCGCGTGAGCACGGCCTGAGTCTTGATCTGATCCGGCTGGCCGATGGCGCGCTGGAAGTGCGCTGGTCGAGCGATGCTCGACGCTACCGGGCCGAGACATTGGCGGATTTGGCGACCGCGTTTGCCGCTGCGGTGGCGGCGCTGACCCGACACTGCTTGGAAACGCCGCTGGCGCAGCGTTGGATTCCGGCGGACTTTCCTACCGTCGACATGGATGACGCGGCCCTAACGGCCTTGCTGGCGGCGTGCCCGGATCTGGAGGATGTGGTGGCGCTGACTCCGCTGCAGCACGGGTTGTTGTTTGAAAGCGCGGAACGGAAGGAAGGCGAAGACGATCCCTATCTCATTCAACTGACGGCACGTTTGGGCGGCGATCTGGACCGGGAGAGATTGGAAGCAGCCTGGATCGGCCTGCTGCGGCGTCACAGTATTTTACGCTGGGTCGTGCCGCGGACGGCTCGGGAAGCAGGCTGGGCGGTGGTGCGTCCGGTGCAGTGGGAGGAAGTGCGCCGGAGAATCGCGCCGGATTTGGAATCAGTGGCGGCGGCGGATCGTAGGGAAGGTCTGGATACGCGGCGATCGATGACGCGGCTGACCCTGGTCGATCTCGGCGGCGGTGAACAAGGACTGGTCCTCACGCTGCATCACGCCGTGATCGACGGTTGGTCGTTGCCGGTTTTATGGCGGGAATGGGCGGCGCTGTATGCCGGCAAGCCTCTGGCTCCGGCCTTCGACTGGAACGAGCAGTTGCGCTGGCTCAATTCGCGTGATCGGGCGGCGGCGGAAACCTATTGGCGGGAGGCATTGACTTCCGACGACGATGGCGGCGGGCGGTTGGAGTTTAGCCGGCCGCTTGCGGTGGCTACCGGCCGGGGCCGGGAATTCGTCACTCTGGAAACCGAGTTGCAGGCAAGTTTGGAAGCCCGCGCCCGAGAGACGGGCGTGACGCTGGCAACGGTGTTGCAGGCGGCGTGGCTGCGCCTATTGGCGGCGCAAAACGCGTCCGCGACGATCACGATCGGCGTCACGCGGTCAGGGCGACAGGCGCCGTTGTCCGGCATCGTTGATGCAGTGGGACTGTTCATCGAAACCCTGCCCGTGCGGACCACGCTCGCTCCGGCCCGACGGCTCGCCGACTGGCTGCGGGAGTTGCAGACCATGCAGGCGGAACAGGAAATGCACGGACACATTGGCTTGGCGGAGATCAAGCGTCTGGCCGACACCGGAGTCGGCGCGCCGTTGTTCGAAGCGTTGTTCGTGTTGGAGAACTATCCCTTGGATGCGTCGCTTGTCCGGTTCGCGGATCTGGAGGTGAAGGATCTGACGGCGCGGGACGGGGCGCATTATCCGCTGGCGTTGTCGGTGTTGCCGCGGCGCGCAGGCGGACTTGACCTGTGTCTTAATTTTGCCCGTGCGCGCATTGATCCGGCAACTGCGGCGACGTTGTTGGCGCGATATCGTCGGTTGCTGGAAGCGCTTGTCGCCGATGTGCAGCAGCCGATCGGACTTTGGCGGAGCGGGGACGCAGCGGAACCGGACGTTTCGACGCTGGACGAATCGATCGTCGTTGCCGAGGAGCATGCCACGCTGCCGACCTGGTTTGAGGCCCAGGTGCGGCGCACCCCGCAGGCGCCGGCATTGGAGTGTGGGTCTGATCGCCTGACTTATGCCCAGCTCGACGGTCGGGCCAATCGGTTGGCGCGGGTGTTGTGCGCCCAGGGAGCCGGGCCGGAATGCAGGGTGGCAGTGGCATTGCCGCGGACGACCGACCTTGTGGTAGCGATCCTCGCCGTGATTAAAACCGGCGCGGCCTTTGTGCCGGTCGATCCCGCGCAACCCGTGGCGCGAAAAACGGAGATGATTCGGGCGAGTGGAGCGCGACTCCTGCTGGCCTGCGACGAGTTGACCACGACGCCGGCGGACTGCCGGACGCTGCGGCTGGATTCCGTAGAACTTCAGGCCGCCCTGGCGCGACAGACGGAATTGCCGCTCCCGGCGGAGGAGCGGCGCTGGCCATTGCAGCCGGACTATCTCGCCTACGTGCTGTTCACTTCGGGCTCCACCGGGATTCCCAAAGGCGTGGGCATCACGCATGCAGCACTCTGCGGGCACATGCGCTGGATGCTGCAGGAGTATCCGGTTTTTGGTGACGACCGGATTCTTGGCCGCACCACACTGGCTTTTGACGCGGCGCAGAACGAATTTTGGATTCCGTTGCTTTCCGGCGCCTGCCTCTGTCTGGCCGATGCTGAAACAGTGCGCGACCCTGCTCGGTTGCACGCGTATATTGCCGACAGTGAAATCACCATCGCGCAGTTCGTGCCGTCGTTGCTGGCCGTATTGCTGGAGACAGGAGCGGGCCTGTCGGAGACGCGACTGCGACGCGTGTTTGCTGGTGGTGAGGCCTTGCCGAACGCGCTGGTAGCAGCGGTTCGCGATGACGGCTGGGATGGTGAAGTGATCAATCTTTATGGACCGACTGAAGCGGCGATCGACGCGACCTCATGGCGTTGCGAATGCGAGGCGGAAGACGAACCGCCGATCGGTCGGGTTGTGACCGGTGTGCGCGCCTATGTGTTGGATGGTTGCCTCCAACCGGTGCCGGCGAGCGTGGCGGGTGAATTGTATCTGGCGGGCGCCCATTTGGCCCGTGGCTACATCGGGCAAAGCGGTCTCACGGCGGAGCGGTTCCTGGCCTGCCCCTTCGGCCGCCCTGGCGAACGCATGTATCGCACCGGAGACCGGGTGAGGCGTGATGCTGCAGGTGTTTTGGAATACCTC
>CBINJL010000033.1:0-11657 GCA_966250925.1 uncultured Opitutus sp.
ACGAAGGGGGTCACAGCGGTCACAGAGTTAAAAAGCACCTTTCCTGCTCTGTGGCTCTGTGTTCCCCTCTCTGTGCCCTCGGTGTAAAATCCGAAAAATATCAAGTTACTGGATACTAGGTTTCCGGCACGAGGCGGACGATGAAGCCGGGTTCACCGGGGAGTTCGAGGGCGAGGTATAGCTTGCCGTCGGGGCCGGTGCGGATGTCGCGAATACGACCGAGTTTTTCCCAGATCAATTCCTCGGCCACGATACGACCGTCGTTGGTTTCGAAACGCCAGAGTTGCTGCTGGGCGAGCGAGCCGAGGAAGAGGTTGTTTTTCCAACGCGGGAAGGCGTCGCCGGCATAAAAATGCAGCGGACTGGTCGCGATCGAAGGCGTCCAATGTTTCACCGGCTGGCGGGTGCCCGGCGCGTGCGAGGCGGGCGCGGCCGGCGTGCCATCGTAGTTGAGTCCGTGGGTGGCGAGCGGCCAGCCGTAGTTGGCGCCGGGTTCGATGTGGTTCAACTCGTCGCCGCCACGCGGACCGTGTTCGGTCGCCCAGAGTGAACCGTCGGCGATGGAATGGGCGAGGCCCTGCGGATTGCGATGACCGTAGCTCCAGATCGAGCCGAGCACGCCGGGCTGGTTGGCAAAGGGATTGTCGGGCGGAATGTGGCCGTCGGGATAGATGCGGTGAATCTTGCCGAGCGGCGAATTCAGGTCCTGGGCCTGGGCGGCTTCCCAACGATCGCCGACGGAGAAGAACAGGTGTTGGCCGACAAAAACCAAACGCCCGCCGTAGCTGCGGCTGGTGCCGGTGTAGCTTTCGGGCGAAGTGGCGAAGATCGGCTCCTCGTCGGTCCAGCGTTGTTCGCGGATGCGCCCGCGCACGATGCGGGTCATGCTGGTCTCGTTGGGGCCGGGATCGCTGAACGACAGATAAATCCAGCCGGTTTTCGCATGATCTGGCGGCACGGCGACGGACATCAGTCCGGCTTCATCGCGCACCCAGACCGCGGGCAGACCGGTGATTTCGACGGGCGTGCCGGTGCCCGCGTCGGGCACGACGAAGAGTTGGCCACGGCGTTCGGTGTAGAGCAGACTGCCGTCGGGCAGAAAGGCCAGCGACCACGGGACGTCGAGATCGGTCAACAACGTCTCGATGCGGTAGCGATGGTGTTCGCTCGATTGCGGTGCGGTGGGCAACGTCTGCGAACGCTCCGGGATGTTGCGGGCGGTTTGTTGTTCGCGAAGAAATGCCACCAGCGCATGCGCCTCGGCGGTGCTGATCGCAGCGGCGAAGGCCGGCATGGAACCGGAAGGCGACCCTTCCAGAATGCGGGTGGCGAGGGCGGCATCGGTGGCTTCGAGCATGCCTTGATTGCCGCGCAAGGCGACGCCGAGTCCGCCTTCGAGATTCGCGCCGTGGCAGGACGCGCAGAACTCGGTGTAGAGTTGTTCAGCGCCGCGTTGGGTGGCCGCGGCCGTGGCGAGGGCGGGCGAGATGGCCGGGATGGTCAGGAGAGCGCCCGAAACGCGGAGGGATTTTAAACGTCCACGAAATTCACGAAAGGCCCGAAAATGGTCGCGACGGGGCGCGCGGGAGCCGGGCGACGCGTTGCGATCGGCGAGACGTGATTTCATGCCTCGGACAGACTCATGGCGAAGAAAGCCGTTCCCGTGTCGCAAGCGGAACGCGGGGAAATTGGCGGGCAAATTATGGGGTCGTGGCGTCGGCGGCGCGATAGGCGTCGATCACGGCGCGGGCACCTTCGGCCCCGGGGCGGGCGTTGCCATGCTCCATGCCGATCACGCCGCGAAAATCGCGGGATTTCAGATGCGCGAAAACGTTGCGGTAATTGATTTCGCCGGTGCCCGGTTCCTTGCGGCCGGGATTGTCGCCAGCCTGAAAGTAAGCAATCTCATCCCAGCAGCGGTCGATGTTGGGGATGAGATTTCCCTCCGTGATCTGCTGGTGATAGATGTCGAAAAGGATTTTGCAGGCGGGGCTGTTGACGGCTTTGCAGACGGCGTAGGCCTGGTCGGAGCGTTGCAGCCAGACGCCGCCGTGATTGGCGAACCAGTTGAGCGGTTCGAGCACCATGACGAGGCCGTGTGGCTCGAAGAGCGCGGCGCATTCGCGGAGCAGCGCGACGACATTGGCGAATTGATACCCCTCAGCCAGACGGGCGCCGCCGTAACGGTTCCAGTTTTCGCGGTCGGAGTCGGATGTGGCGGTCTGCTGGTCAACGGAACCGGGCACGACGGTGCACCACTTGGCGCCGCAACGTTTCGCCACGTCGATGGCGCCGCGAATGCTCGCGAGCACGGCGTCGCGGTGTTCGGGCTTGGCCACGGCAAACGTCGGATCGGTGAAATTGGCGTAGGCCACGAACACCCCCATCTGCATGTTGCGGGCGGTTAGGGCACGGCCGATGGCCTCCTGTTGCTCGGGCGGACGACCCGGCATGCCGTTGTCTTCCCACGCGGTGAAGCCCTGGTCGGCGGCGAAGTTGATCTGGTCGATGATGTCGGTGCCGGCGATGCTGGCGAACATGCCCGGATGCGGCGCGTAACCGAGCCCGAAAGGCGGAGCCGACGCGGCGGAGGATTGCCCGAAGAGCGTGGGCCGAAGCGCGAGCGCGCCGGCGCCCAGCGCGGCGGAACGAAGAAAGGTGCGACGTTGCATAATGGGGTAGAGGCGGGAGTGGGAGCGACCAGTCAGAGCGAACCGCGTTTCGCGGCGATGGCGCGCAGTTCTTTGGCTGCGAGCAAATCCTTTTCCCGACCGACGGCCTCCTTGGCGGTGATAAGATCGGCGAGGGAAATGAAGCGATAGGATCGTCCCTTTACGATCAGCACCTCAGCATTTGCCGCCAACCGCTCAAAATCTCCGACCCCCAACACCTCGGAAAGGATGTCGATGACACCATGATCGGTTTGCAAATAAAGGTTCTGAATGGAGGTGCCAGGTTTGGGGTGCGTAAGGAAGGGAAGCCGTGTCGGGGTCAGGCGATGCCGCGGGTTCCAATCCGACAAGAGAGCACGAAGCTTTTCGATGTTCTCGGATGTCAGCACAGCGCAAATATCCAGATCCCGGGTCACGAGCGAAGAGCCATGAGTCATCGCGGCATAACCGCCGATGACCACAAACTCCAATCCGCCGTCGGTCAGACGTTCAAGTAGTGCGCGAAAGTCTTGCATCACGTTCGATGCGAGCTCGCTCGAAATCGAGCAACAGCTCCAATGCGAGGTCGTGTTGTCGCCAGCGCTCTTCGACAGCGAGCGCGAGATTGGTATCGATCAAGTCCAAGTCGAATCCGGCAACACGCGCGGCTTCGAGGGCATCGAGGGCGGGTTGCGAGAGGTCCATGGCGTCAGATTCGGAGGAACGCAGCCGCTAGTCCAGACAGCTCTTGAAGCCTTCGTTGAGGGCCTGGCGGTCGAGGTCCTTGCCGATGAAGACGAGGGTGTTTTTGCGCGGGCGATCGCCCCACTCATCGTGAAACTTCGCGTCGAAGAGCATGTGCACGCCTTGGAAAACGAGCCGCTTCGGCGTGCCTTTCACACTGAGCACGCCCTTGCTGCGGTAGATATCGTTGCCCTTGGTCTGAAGCAGTTTGCTGATCCAGTCGTTGAGTCGCTGCGGGTCGCAGTCGCCGTCGAGCGTGATGCCGACGGAGGACACCTCTTCGTCGTGACTGTGGGTGTGCTCGAAGTCCTGTTGCCAGACGGGGCGGACGTTGGCGCCGTCGACCTGAATGTGCAGCGGATGCGCGCCGCACCCTTCGAAGACGAGATAAGTGCCGGCTTGCGCGACATCGACGGTGTAGCGGCCGTTGCCGTCGTCGAGCAGCAGGCGTTGCAACGTGGTGCCGGGGGCAAACGTGTCACCGGCCGCGACGCGGTTTTCCCAATCAGAAAACGACACCACCGCGGTGTCGCGGGCGGCGGCGAGGACCTTCTCGTCGGTCGACGCGATGGGCATGATCACAACGTCGAGTTCGTTTTCGGCGTGGTGATGGTGATGATGGCCGCAACCTTCGCCGTGGCCGTGCGCATGGTCGTGATCATGATCGCAGCCGCAATCGTGGCCGTCGTCCCCGTCGTCGTCATGATCGTGTTCATGATCATGCGCGCCGGGGCCGATCACGAGCGTATGTTGCCCGGCGGGCAGCGGATAGGCGCCGGCCCATTCGAAGGGATACGATGGTTCGAGAAACTTGGGATCGAGGTCGGTGGCGCGGGAGAGGGTGAAGGCCTGCAACGCGAGCACTTTGTCGAGGGGCACGTCGCAATTGATTGCGCGCTCGATGCGGGCGGCGGCGTTCATGGCGCGGATACGGCGTTCGAGCGCGTCGAGCTCGGCGGGCGAGACGAGGTCGACTTTGTTGAGTAGGATCACGTCAGCGAAGGCGATCTGCTTCTTCACTTCCGGGGCGTCGTCGAAGTGCTGCACGACATGTTTGGCATCGACCACGGTGACGATGCCATCGATGCGGAAATTGGCCCGCATTTCGTCGTCGGTGAAAAAGGTCTGCGCCACCGGACCGGGGTCGGCAAGACCAGTCGTCTCGATGAGAATGCCGTCGAGTTTTTGTTTACGCTTCATCAGGCGCCCGAGCACACGGATGAGATCGCCGCGCACACTGCAGCAGATGCAGCCGTTGTTCATCTCAAACAATTCCTCGTCGCTCTGGATGACGAGTTGGTTGTCCACGCTGACCTCGCCGAATTCGTTTTCGATCACGGCCAGTTTTTTGCCGTGCTGTTCGGTCAGGATGCGATTGAGCAGAGTGGTTTTGCCGGCGCCGAGAAAGCCGGTGAGAACAGTGACGGGAATGGGAGCGTCGGTGGACATGGATGAACTGGCAGTGAAAACGGAAAGTCGCCGAGGGAAAGGCCGGAACCGGAAAAATTGATAACGGAGTTTATCAGTCCACGAAACACACGAAATCACACGAAAAGATGGGCCTGTTTTCGTGTGATTTCGTGTGTGTCGTGGGCTCTGCATCCGGCCGAACCTTTCAATTGTGTAAGGTTGGCGAAAGGTAGCGGTAAGCCGGGATGGCAGACTGCGGACCTACAACGGCAAAAGTCCGCTTCTCAATTTATTCACATGAACGCTTCCTACTCTCGCCATCCGCAACGCGCCCGGGCTCTCCGGACGTCGATCATTATGCTTGGCGCCGCCGCCCTAGGGTGGACGGCCGCCGCTTTCGCCAATGACCAGGTCGACGAGCAAAAAGTCGTGGTCGAAGTCGATGCCACACCGCTCGTGCGTGATATGGGCGGCGCCCGGGTGAGCTTCTCGCCGGTGGTGAAGAAAGTCGCGCCGGCCGTGGTGCAGGTGACGGTTACGGCCGAGGCCCCGCAGGTTTCCGAATCCGATCTGCCGCTGTTTTTCCGTGATCCGCGCCTGCGTCGCTATTTCGGCATTCCGGACAATTTCGAAATGCCCCGCGCCGAACCGCAGCAGGGCGCGGGCTCGGGCGTGATTGTCAGCGAAGACGGTTACATTTTGACCAACAATCACGTGGTGCAAAACGCCGCCGAGATTGAGGTCACGCTCGATGACCAGCGCGAGTTCAAGGCCAAGGTCATCGGCACCGATCCGGAATCCGATCTCGCTGTGATCAAGGTCGAGGCGGAAGACCTCCCGGCAATCACGTTTGCCGACAGCGATGTGATCGAAGTGGGCGACACCGTGCTCGCCGTGGGCAATCCCTTCGGCCTCGGCCAGACCGTGACCAGCGGCATGATCAGCGCGCTCGGCCGTGCCACCATGGGCCTCGCTTACGAAGATTTTATTCAAACCGATGCAGCCATCAATCCGGGCAATTCCGGCGGCGCGCTGGTCGACACCGAAGGCCGTCTCGTCGGCATCAACACCGCCATCCTTTCGCGCAGCGGCGGATTTCAGGGCATCGGTTTTGCGATCCCGTCGAACCTCGCTCGCAGCGTCATGCAGCAGCTCGCCACCCACGGCAAAGTCGCGCGCGGTTATCTCGGTGTGACGATGGATGAACTGACGCCGGACAAGGCGGAGATGCTTGGCGCGAAGCGCGATCAAAAGGGTGTGCTCATCAGCGAGGTCGGCGAGGATACGCCGGCGGCCAAGGCCGGTCTCGAACACGGCGACATTGTGACTTCCATCAACGGTAAGACGGTCGACTCCCTGCGCGCTCTGCGTTTCGCGGTGGCCGACGTCCGCCCCGGTGAAGACGCCGAAGTCACCGTCGTGCGCAACGGCGAAGAACAGACTTTCACCGCCACCTTGGTGGCGCGCGACGGCGAGGCGCTTGCCGGTGGTCCGGCCGCGCGTCAGGACGACAAGGGCACGCTGCAAGGCGTCGCCGTGGCCGACATCGAGCCGCAGTCCCGCCGCCAGTTCGGTATCCCGAGCCGCGTCGACGGTGCGTTGATCGTCCAGGTTGAAGCGGATTCCGCCGCGGCCGAGGCCGGGTTGCGGACCGGTGATGTGATTCTCGAAATCAACCGCGAGCGGGTGCGCAGTGCGGAAGATGCGGTGCGCCTGACCGAAAAGTCGACGCCGTCGATGAAGACGCTGGTGCGGGTGTTTAATCCGCGTCGCGGCATCCACTACGTGCTGGTTGATGAATCGGCGGTGGAAAAGTGATCCCGCGCCGCGAACGGCCAATCGCGTTGGCGCTGAAAATTTCCGGATGGGAACGGTCCCATCGGTTCGAAAAGTAGTGTGTGTTAGTTGATCCAAAACCGCTCCGGGAGCGTGCGGTCGCGGCGCAAGCCCGACGGCGCCCCGGAGCGTTTTTTTATGACCCACGAAACCCACGAACAGACACGAAATTTTAAGACCAAAGGGCCGCTGGTTTTTTGTGTGATTTCGTGTGTTTCGTGGGCTCTCTCCATTCGTGGGCTTTACGCGGGCCGGACTTCGTTACCAACATGAACCTCGTGCGCATACTCGTCGTCGAAGATGATGCCAAGATCGCCTCGTTTGTGGTCAAGGGACTCAAACAGGAAGGCTACGCCGTGGACCACGCGCCCGACGGCGACACCGGACTTTCGCTGGCCACCGCCACGTCCTACGACGCGGCGATCGTCGACATCATGCTGCCGGGACTCGACGGCCTGTCGCTGGTCAAGCGGCTGCGGTTCGCCCAGCCGGAGTTGTCGGTGCTGTTTCTCAGCGCGCGCTCGACGGTGGAGGATCGCGTCAAGGGCCTGCAGGCCGGCGGTGACGATTATCTGACCAAACCTTTTGCCTTCGCCGAACTTTCCGCGCGGGTGCAGGCCTTGTTGCGCCGCGCCACCCGTGCGCCGGAAACCACGCGGCTCACCGTGGGCGACATCTCGCTCGATCTGGTTTCGCGGCTGGTGAAAGTCGGCGTGGAGTCGGTGGAGTTGCAGCCGCGTGAATTCGCGTTGCTCGCCTACCTCATGCGTCATCCGGGCCGGCCGGTGACGAAGACCATGATTCTCGAACACGTGTGGGACTACAGCTTCGATCCGCAGACCAACGTCGTCGACGTCCTGGTGTCGCGGTTGCGCAGCAAGGTCGATCCCGACAAGTCGCGCATCGAGACGGTGCGCGGCGTGGGTTACGTGCTTCACGGCAATGGCCGGGCTTGACCAGATCCGCCGTTCGCTCGCGCTGCGTTTCAGCCTGTGGTTTGCCGGCTGGTTCACGGTCGGTTTCGTGGCGATCTTCGCGCTGCTCTACTGGCTGCTGGGTCGGCAGATCGACGCGCGCGAATACGAGGATCTGCAACTGCGCCTGCAGCAATACGCCGCGGTCTATGTGCAGACCGGCCTGCGCGGCCTGCAGCAACGCATCGCCGAAGACAGTCAACAGCCGCGCGTGCGCTCGCTGTTTCTGCGTCTCGTCGGCCCCGGCGGCAGTCAGATGTGGGGCAAGATTCCGCCTGACTGGCTGGAGGAGGATCGGCAGGTCGTGGTCGCGCCGGACGACTGGGGCCGATGGCGCGAGCAGACCGTGTCGCGGGTGAGGATCACGCGTTCCGCCGAGCGCGATCTGGCCATCGTTTCGCAAGCCTTGCCCGGCAACGTGCTGCTGCAGATCGGCCGCGCCACCGACAGCCGCGAGACGTTGCTCGAGCCCCTCCGCCGCACCTTTGCGTGGGTGGCCGGCGCAGTGGTGTTGATGGGTGTCGGCGTGGGCTATTTCGCCGCTCGCCGCGCCACGCGCCCGCTGCGGGAAGTGGTGGAAACCGCGCGCGGAATCATTGCCACGGGTAAACTCGATGCGCGGGTGCCGGCGCCGCGCAGCGACGACGAAGTCGCGGAGCTGGTGCGCTGTTTCAACAACGTGTTGGAAAAAAACTCCGGCCTGTTGCGGGCGATGCGCGAGGCGCTCGACAACGTGGCGCACGACCTGCGCACGCCGTTGGCGGGACTGCGGCTCACGGCGGAAGCGGCGCTGCAACGCGGCGTGGACGATCGTGAGACTGCGGAAACGCTGGGCGAAGTCTTGGAACGCAGCGACCAGTTGCTCGCGCTGCTGCGGGCGTTGATGGAAATATCCGAAGCCGAGGCCGGCATGCTGAAACTCGAACGCACGCACTGCGACCTCGGCGAGATCGCGCGCCACGCGGCGGAACTTTATGAAGAAGTGGCGGAAGCGGCGGACGTGAAACTGCACATCGGTGTCGGCGCGACCGTGCCGGTGCTGGCCGACCCCATCCGCATGCGTCAGGCGGTCGCCAATCTGGTCGACAACGCGATCAAATATACCCCGGCCGGCGGCAGCGTCACGGTGTGGGCGGGCAAGGACGGCGAGGATCGGGTGGTGCGGGTCAGCGACACCGGTCCGGGCGTGCCCGAAGCGGAGCAGGAAAAGGTTTGGGAGCGATTGTATCGCTGCGATCAAAGCCGCACCCAAAGCGGGCTCGGCCTCGGGCTGAGCATGGTGCGGGCGATCCTGCGCGCCCACGGCGGCGAAGCCACGGTGCGCAACGCGGAATCCGGCGCTGTATTCGAATTACGGTTACCGGTGCGGTGAGGCGCCGATGCGGCGAGGCCAGGATGGGAACGGGATGGGTCGCCTGATTGTTACGGCAAGGCGGTGAGGTAGGGGCGCACCTCGTGTGCGCCCGCGCTGGCGTGGCGCGGTCGGTGAGGTTTTACCGCCGGTAGGTCGGATCCACGTCGAGGCCGAAGTAGTTCACCGCGTTGCCGAAACAGATGTTGCGCACCATGCCGCCGATGAGTTCGAAGTCGGTCGGGAGTTCGCCGTTGGTGATTTCCTCGCCGAGCAGGTTGCAGAGCGTGCGGCGGAAATACTCGTGGCGCGGGAACGACATGAAGCTGCGCGAATCGGTGAGCATGCCGACGAAGCGGCTGAGCAGACCGAGGTTGGAGAGCGCGTTGAGTTGCCACTCCATCGCTTCCTTTTGATCCAGGAACCACCAGCCGCTGCCGAACTGGATTTTGCCGGGGATCGAGCCGTCCTGGAAGTTGCCGATCAGGGTGCCAAAGGCGTAGTTGTCGGCTGGATTCAGATTGTAGATGACGGTCTTGGGCAGCTCGTTGGTGTCGTCGAGCGAGGCGAGGTAGCGGATGAGCGGCCGCACCTGCGAGAAGTCGCCGATCGAATCGAAGCCGGTGTCCGGACCGAGCTGGCGCATCATGCGCGGGTTGTTGTTCCGGATGGCGCCGAGGTGGAGCTGTTTGGTCCAACCGCGTTTCGCATCCCAGCGACCGAATTCGAGCATGAGCAGCGAACCGAAACCAAGTTGTTCGTCGGCCGACGGTGTCTGGCCGTCGCGCACTTTGGTGAAAATGGTGCGGGCCTCAGCGAGCGAACACGGCGAGGCGAGCGCGGTTTCGAGTCCGTGGTCCGAGAGGCGTCCGCCGAGGGCGTGGAAGTCGGCGTGGCGTTTTTCAAGCGCGGTCAACAGGTCGTCGAAGGAGCGGATTTCCACGCCGGCGGCGGCACCGAGTTTTTCACAGTAGGCGTTGAACGCGGCCGGATCGCCGAGGGCGTAGGCCTTGTCCGGGCGGAAGGTCGGATAGACGCGGGTGGTGAGGCCGGAGGCGGCGATGCGTTGGTGAATTTCCAGCGAGTCGGCGGGATCGTCGGTGGTGCAGGCGACGGCGACCTTTTGGCTACGCAGGATCTCGTGCACCGGCTGCTCGGGGAGCTGGGCGTGGGCAATGTCCCAGACGTAGCGGGCGTTGTCGGGATTGAGCAGGGTTTCGAGTCCGAAGTAGCGCTTCAGTTCGAGGTGCGTCCAGTGGTAGAGCGGATTGCGCAGGGTGTGCGGGACGGTGGCGGCCCAGGCCTCGAATTTTTCGTAGCCGCTGGCGTCACCGGTGCAGAAGCGCTCGGCCACGCCGTTGGAGCGCATGGCGCGCCACTTGTAGTGATCGCCCCCGAGCCAGATCTCGGCGAGATCGGCAAAGGTGTGGTTGTCGGCGATGGCCTGCGGCGGCAGATGATTGTGGTAGTCGAAGAGCGGCTCGGCGGCGGCGTAATCGTGGTAAAGGTGGCTGGCCGCCTCGCTGTGCAGCAGGAAATCGTCGTGGATGAAGGGGCGCATCGGGGAGGAAGTAAGAAGTGCGAAGTAAGAAGTATGAAGTGAGGGAAGGCCTTCGGTGGGACGGACGTGCTCTTTATTCTTTCTCTTAATCTTTCTCTTTCTCCCCGCATGCGCGAGATACGGTCGAATTCCGGTTCGCGGGGAGAAAGAGAAAGATAAGGAATAAAGAGAAAGAATCTTACACCGGGGCGATGTCCTTGAGGAGGTCGGAGTAGCTCGTGAAGGCTTCGAGGCGTGACTGGGCGGCGGCGCAGGTTTCGGGGTGGGCGAGGCCGGTGGTTTCGGCGAGGAAGATCAGGTAGGCGGCGACGCGTTTGGCGTAGCCGAGCCGGGCCTCGTCGCTGATGGCGTAGAAGCGCGCGCGCTGGCGGTAGCCGGCGGGCGAGTGATCGCCCAGCGCGGCCTTGTCGGCGCGGCCTTCGGCGGCGAGCACGTAGAGGAAGTTGTATTCAAAAAACAATACACGCTCCGGGCTCGGCTCGAGTTCCAGCACCGCGGCGCGGCAGGCGGAGACGTCGGCGAACAGCGCGCCTTCCTCCGGCGGCGTTTCAAAACTGGCGAGAATGAAACTGCGGGCGGCGGCGCGTTCGGTGGCGTCGGCGCTGAACGCCCCGGCAACGGCGAGCTCGACGGTGAAGGCATACCAGTCCTGCCAGAGTTCCTGGTCGGCGGCGTTCTTCGAGGTATGCAGCGCGCGGCCCATCTCGTAGGTATAGCGGCCGCTGGTTTTGATTTCGAGGCGACTGCCGGTGATTTCGCCCATGAGGCGGTAGTTGTCGGCCGACTTGCCTGAGCCGGAATGGAAGCCGATGCTGACGCCGAATTTTTGGCAGACCTGCCACTGCGCGGTGATGAGTTCGCGCAGGCGGTTCTGGTCGGGATACGGAATGTTTTTCTGAAACCCGAAGGCCGGGGCGACGAAGTTGACCGGCATGTCCATCGCTTCGCACAACGCCAGCATGATGGCGGTGGTTTCCGGAGTGGTGAGGCCGGGCAGTTCGTCGATCGACAACTCGCGCAGATAGGTGCGGCCGGTGTCGGTGGTGAACGCGGCGGCGCGGGCGGCGGCGTAGAGATCGTCGCGGCGCTTCATCTTCTGCATCGGCGTCCAGACGGTCGCGAGCAGATCG
>CBINJL010000034.1:0-11618 GCA_966250925.1 uncultured Opitutus sp.
CCGGAAGTTTTAGGGAAGCGACGTTGTGGTTGAGCGGGTGTTAAAATGAAGACGGCGGACGACGCGGCTCAGCTGGAGCGGGCGATGCGCTTGATGCCGATGAGTTCGCGCGCGACGAGGCGGTCGTCGAACGGCACCACCGTGTCCGCAAATTCCTGATACGGCTCGTGGCCCTTGCCCGCGATGAGCAGGCTGTCGCCGGGTTTCGCCATATCGAGCGCGAGACTGATGGCGCGGCGGCGATCCTCGATCCAGGTGATCTTGTCGGGAGCGGTCACGCCTTCGCGCATGTCATCGAAGATGCGGGTGAGTTCCTCGCGCCGTGGATTGTCGGCGGTGGCAAAGGTGTAGTCGGCCTGTTCCTGCACCGCGCGCATCATCATCGGCCGCTTCACGCGGTCGCGGTTACCGCCACAGCCGAAGACCACCAGCAGGCGACCCGGCGTGACCTGGCGCAGCATGGCCAGCGCGTTGCGCAGCGCATCATCGGTGTGCGCGTAATCGACCAGCACGTTGAACGGCTGGCCTTCCTCCACCCGCTCCATGCGACCGGGCACGCCGGCGAAGGACGCGATGCGATCGAGAAACACCGCCGGATCGCGACCGAGCCCGTAGGCGGTGGCGACGGCGGCGAGCAGATTGGAAAGGTTGTAACGGCCGATCAGCGGCGAGGTCACTTCACGCTCGCCCTGCGGCCACACGATGCGGCAGGTCGTGCCCTTGAAACCGAAGGTCACGTCGGTCGCGCGCACCTTGGCATCGGCGTGTTCGCCGTAGGTCACACGCGCCTGATCGGGCGACAGTAGATCGATCAACTTCTGGCCGTAGGCGTCGTCGAGATTGATGACCGACACCGCCGGACGACGCCCGAGCGCACCGGTGAAGAGTCGGCTTTTGACCGCAAAATACTCGTCCATCGACGCATGGTAGTCGAGGTGGTCGCGGGTAAGATTGGTGTAAACCGCGGCGCCGTATTGCACGCCGTCAACGCGATGCTGGTCGATGCCGTGCGAGCTGACTTCCATCACTGCCTCGCGGCAGCCGGCGTCGCGCATCTGCGCCAGCATACCGAAGGTATCGATCGCTTCCGGCGTGGTCTTGAACGACGGCACGGTGCGCGCACCGAGATCGTAGGACACGGTGCCGAGCAAACCGACCGGACGTCCCTCGCCCAGCAGATGCCGCACGAGATGGGCGACGGTGGTTTTGCCGTTGGTGCCGGTGATGCCGACGACACTGAGCTCGCGATCGGGAAACTTGTTGTAACGCTGCGCGACGGTCGCGACCAGGGCGCGCGGATCGGCCGCGTGCACGAACGTGACCTTGGCCTGAGTGGTGCGCGGCATGACCGCCGTGATGACCGCGACGGCGCCGCGTGAGATCGCCTCGTCGATGAAGTGTCCGCCGTCGGTGCGCAGACCCGGCAACGCGAAGAACACGTTGCCCGGCACGACGCGGCGACTGTCGATGGCGAGACCGGAAATCGGCCGGGCGAGCGAGCCGCGCACGGCGATGACCTCGTCTTCACTCAGAAAATCGGAGAGCTTGGGGGCCATTTTGAAAACACGTTTGCGGTCGAGCGCGTCGCGCCGGGTGCGAGCCGGAGCGGTGGCGCCAAAGGCGTTGATAAGGGAATAGTTCTGGGTCAGGTAACCGATCACCGTCGGCCTCCTTCCATGGCAAGAAGCGGACGGACCGGGCCATCCACGGGTTCGATGTCGAGATAGGGAATGAGTCGTTCGGCTACGCGCCGAAAAGTGGGGACCGCCACCGCCGAACCGTAGTTCACGCGACTGCCGGTGGTGACGCGGGCGTCGTCGACGATCACCGAGACGACGACTTCCGGCCGGGACGCGGGGAAAAATCCCACAAAGGAACCGACGTGGTGGCGCTTGGAATAATGGCCGTCGATCAGCTTTTGGGCGGTGCCGGTTTTGCCCGCGATTTCGTAGCCGGCGATGGCGGCTTTCTGCGCCGTGCCATCCTCGGTCACACCCTTCAGCATGCGCGCCATCTGCGACGCGACTTCCGGACTGAGCACGCGACGGCGCGCGACTTTGGCGAAATGATAAACCGTGCTGCCATCAGGAGCACGAACCTCCGTCACGATCTGCGGCCGCAACAACTCGCCGCCACTGGCGATCGTGGCCATGGCGTAATGGATCTGCATCGGCGTGGCCGAGATACTGTAGCCGGCGGGAATGCGGGTGATTTCCAGTGCGCTCCAATCGTTGGGATCGTTCAGCAGCCCCTTGCTTTCGTAACCGAGCGGGAAGCCCGATTCCTCGCCAAAACCGAATTGTCGCGCCACCTCGTAGAGTCCACGCTCGCCGAGTTTCATGCCGAGCTGCGCGGCGCCGATGTTGGACGAATGGGTGATGATTTCCGCGACGGAGAGCGGATGATCATAGGCGTGATCGTCCGGCATGAAGCGACGTTCACGGCCGCCGTAAAAGATCGAATTGATCGAGCAATTGAAGTGGGTCTGCGGCGTGACCAGACCACGCTGCAACGCGCCCGCGGCCGGCACGATCTTGAAGGTCGAACCCGGATCGATCAGGTCGGTCACGGCGACATTGCGCTGCACATCGAGCGTGGCCGAACCGTAGGCGTTGAGATCGAAGGTCGGGTAATTCGCCAGTCCGAGAATAAAGCCGGTGTGCGCGTCGCTGACGATGATCGAGGCCTTCTGCGGCTGATAGGTCTGCGCGATGTAATCCAGTTCGTTTTCGATCAGGTGCTGCACGACCGAATCAACCGAAAGCACCACACTGTAACCGTCGCTGGCCGGCACTTCACGGGTGCGGAACTGGGCGAGCTCACGGCGACGACCATCCTTTTCGGATTCTCGCCAGCCGTCCTGGCCGCGCAGATAAAAATCAGCAAACGCTTCGATGCCGCCCGAGGCCTGATCCTCCTTGTTGACGAATCCGATGATGTGCGCCGCGAGCTGCTTGCGCGGATAGGTGCGCTCGTAGTGACGCGAAACCGCGAGCCCGCGCGGCAGGCCCTTGTAAACGTCGGAAACACGTTCCGGTGGCGTGGCGGGATCGGCCACGTTGATGTCGCGGATGGCGTTGTAGACGGTTTCCGAAACGCCTTCGTGCAGGCGAATCCAGCGTTGCTGGATGCGACCGTCACGCACGCCGTCGCTGCCGTCGTTTTCCGGCGAGACCTCGCGCCAGCGCGGTTGCCAGAACTGTTCGATATCGTCGACCGACACCCCGAGAATCTGCGCCAGCATCATGCGCTTGCGACGCTCGATCGATTCGAGCTGCACTGCCCGCTCGGCGTTGTGCTTGGTGTGGTGATCAAGGTATTCGGTCAACGCCCAAGGGTCGACCGCCAGTTCGACCAGTGTCCGGGAAGTGGCCAGCACATCGCCACGCACATCCAGGATGTCGCCGCGCCGCGCATGATCGGTCTCAACCGTGCGGCGGGCGCGGTCGACGTAGCTCACCAGCCGGGCGCGATCGAGCACGTGCAGATGCACCAGCCGCACGCCGACGCCGGCGAAGCAGACGAGCACCGCGGTCGCGACAAGAACGAGTCGATAGCTGGAGGCGAACCCTTTGGACATGCGCGGCGGGTTCAGAGAGGTTGCGAGCCGATGGGAGTGAAGTGCACCGCGAGATCGTTGCGCACTTCAGGACGGAAGATCTCACGGTTGCGCTTGGCGGCGAGACGCTGTTCCGGCGACTCCTGCACGCGCACGATGTGCATTTCGGCCGGGCGCACCAGGCCGAGGTTCATGCCGATGTTCTTGGCCTCGAGCTGATCGATCGCCTGCTCTTCCGCGAGCCGCGCAGTGGTCTCGGCCAGACGACGTTCGACTGCGGCCAGTCGGCCTTCGGTCTGTTTGGTGGCGGAGGCAGTCTCCGAAATTTGGTGACGCAGCCAGACCGTGCCCAGGCCGACCGAGCCGTTGAAGCCGATGGTCAGCAGCAGATAGATGATGAGTTTATTAACGAAGGCGTGGTTTCCGTGGCGTGGCATGACGGCGGCGGGACGAAGGGTTCAAAGTTTGCGCAGGCCGCGCAGTTTGGCGGAGCGGCTGCGGGGGTTGGCGGCGAGTTCGGCGTCGCCGGCGGTGAGCGGCTTGCGAGTCAGCGGCTCGGCGAATTTCGGCCGCAGGTCCTGCGGCGTGTTGTCGCGGGCATCGACCGGCTGGCCGCACTGGCGACGGAAGAATTGTTTCACCGGCCGGTCCTCCAGCGAGTGGAAGCTGATCACGGCCAGCACGCCGCCCGGTGCGAGTCGGTCGAAAGCTGCGGGCAACGCGCGCTCGATGGCACCGATCTCGTCGTTCACCGCAATGCGCAGACCTTGGAAGGTGCGGGTGGCGGGATGGATTTTGCTTTGCCGACGTTGCGCCGCGGGAATGGCGGCGGCCACGACTTCGGCGAGTGACGCGGTGCGGGCCAGACGGCCGCTGCCACGGGCATCGAGCAACGCCCGCACCACGCGGCGCCAGCTCGTCTCCTCGCCGTAATCGCGCACCGCGCGCACCAACATGGCCTCGGTCGCGGTCTCCAGCCAACGGCTCGCCGGCACGCCGCTGCGCGGGTCCATGCGCATGTCGGCCGGCGCATCGGCGCGAAACGAGAAGCCGCGCTCGGCCTCATCGAGTTGAAAGGAGGAAACCCCGAGGTCGAACAACGCGCCGTCGAGCGGACCGGTTGCGATCTCGGCCAAACAGCCGAAGTCCGTGTCGACGAGTTGGAAACGTTCGCCGAATTCCGCCTGCAGCGGCGCGGCGCGGTCCTGCGCGGCCGGATCGCGGTCGAGCGCGATCACGGTGACTTCCGGCGCAGCTTCCAGGATCGCACGGGTGTGGCCGCCGCCGCCGAACGTCCCGTCGAGGATGCGCGCGCCGGGGCGCGGAGCCAGCAGCTCCAGCACTTCGGCGAGCAGGACGGGAAAATGGCCGGGCGTCATGGTCGCGGCAGTCGGTTCAAGGCTGATGGCGCCCATGACGGCTCCTCCACAGGACGAGCCGATCAGCGGTCGACGGCAGGGCCGCCTCCGACACAATCGGCGAGAAATAGGCTTCCAACGACTCGCGGCGGCGCCGCAGTTGATCGTGTCGCGCGCACAACTCGTCATACGAGTTCACCGGGGCGGTGCCGAAACCAACCGGAAGCGCGACACGGGAGGGTTTCGGTGGGACAAAGGGAGGGGTGGCCATTGTCAGATTCCGAATCGCCGCATCACCGAACCCTGGGTCGCAGGACTCGATTTCTGCTCGGCGATCGCCCAGCGCTCTGGGCTATAGAGGTTGAACTTGTTAAAACCGCCCACGAGCACGACCTCCTCCTTGGGCCCCTTGAGGCCGGCATGGGCGAAGAGCGAGTCGACGAGCTGGATGCGGCCCTGGCTGTCGAAGCTGAAGGCCTGAGTGGACGCCATGAACGCACTGATCTCGTCCTGCGCTTCCACGTCGGAAAGAGGCACCTGCGCGAATTTGTCGTAGAGTTTATCCGCTTCTTCCGGCGGCAGCACGCTGACGTAACCTCCTGGATTCGGGATAGCTAGGAAAGTCGTCCCCTTCTCGAACAAGCTCCGCCACGCCGACGGAATCGTGACCCGATTCTTATCGTCGAGGTTATGCCGGAACTTCCCGGTGAGATACGCTTTTTGAGAGGTAGACATCCGCACGTTGCGCCAAGGCGCCCCAATTCGCCCCAAAACGACCCATTTTAAGCCCTAAGGTCAAGAAAAGACCCCCCTCCGTCCCAAGGTTTTACGGGAAAGTTATTCACAAGGTTTGTCCGCGGACGCGTCGCGATCGCGCCGCCGCTTCGCGCTGGAATCCACCGCTTGCCCGTCGCAATGTCGGCGACCTCATGCATCGCCCGACCAACATCCAGCTCATCGGCAGTGAAGTCGCCATCGCGTGGAGCGACGGCAGCGAGACCTATTTCCTCGGCGAAATGCTGCGTGCCGCCTCCCCCAGCGCCGAAAACGTCGGCGAGCGCGACATCCTGGGCAATCAATACGGCGGCGACGGTCCGACGCAGTTCCCGGGCGTGACCGTCGAGGGTTGGGAAATCGTGGGCAACTACGCGGTGCGCTTCGACTTCAGCGATGGCCACCGCACCGGGCTTTACAGCTTCAGCTACCTCCGCGACCTCGCCGCCAAGGGCGAGTGAAGGCGCCGCGACGAACTTGACGGCGCAGACAACATGGACAGCATCCCGTCCACATGAAGGCCATCACCTACACTGCCGCGCGTGAAAATCTCGCGTCCACCATGGACCAAGTGTGTCGGGATCGCGCTCCGGTCGTCATCACCCGCAACCGGGATCAAGCGGTGGTCATGTTGGCGTTGGAAGAGTTCGAAGCCTTGGAAGAAACCGCTCACTTACTGCGCTCGCCTGCCAATACCAAGCGGCTGCTGGCCGCGATCGATACGCTCGAGGCCGGTGCAGGAAAACCCCGGCAAATCGATCTCGATTCATGATCCTAGTGTTTTCGGATCACGCATGGGAAGACTACCAGTATTGGCAGGCCACGGACCGCAAGATCCTGAAACGCATCAATCTTCTGATCAAAGACGCGATGCGAAATCCGTGTGACGGAATCGGCAAGCCCGAGCCCCTGCGCCATGCCTTGGCGGGTTACTGGTCGCGACGGATTACCGACGAACATCGTCTCGTCTACAAAGCGGTCGGCGACCAGCTCTGGATCGCGCAACTCCGCTACCACTACGAGTAACAATCCTAAAAACCGCAGTTTAACCACAGAGCTCGCAGAGATCACAGAGTGAGATTCCAGCAAACCCGCCCTGTGCCGGGTTCACCTGCGGGGGGAGTGCCTGCGGAGTTGATGCCATTTCCTTACCGCCTTTCTTGGCGTGCTTTGCGGCCTCTGCGGTCTTTGCGTTAAACATCAATTGCGGAATATAGGTTCAAACCAGGCGGTCGTCGCTCGGGATGACGCAGCGGTAGCCTTCGGCTGTGAGTCGGTCGAGGGTTCGCTCGATCACGATCACCCGGGCGGAGGGAGGCACGGCTTCGCCTTCGTGCAGCAGGAGAATGGCGCCCGGTCGCACGCCGCGCCAGAGCCGGGCGAGCAGGCGATCCGGCGCGGCGCCGCGGGTTTCACAGGCGCGAGTTTCCCAGGCGATGAGGCGCAGTCCGCGGGCGCGCAGTTCCGGATGCAGCCAGGGACTCTTGAATCCTACCGGCGCGCGAAAACGAGTGGGGTTGATTGTCCTAGCGGCGTGGCGCACGGCGGCCCGGTTTTGCGCGATTTCGCGCGCGATGCGCTGCGGTCCGGCTCGCCAAAAGGTGTGGGTCGGATGCGTGTGGGTGTGAAGCGCGATTTCGTGGCCGGCGTCGACGATGGCGCGAATCAACGCGGGATGCGCTTCGACCTGTCGACCGATGACAAAAAATGTGGCCCGCGCATCGTGGCGTTGGAGCGCGGCGAGGATTTTCGGTGTCTGTTCCGGATCGGGACCATCGTCGATGGTTAGCCAGACCTCGCGTCCCTGCGGACGAAACCGGGCGTGCACCCGGCCAAGTCCGCCGGCCCTTGGCAGGAAAATCTGCAGCAACATCCAGGCGCTGAGTCCGCACCAGATTAGCGCGGCGGTCACGGGTTGCCATGCCAGCAAGACCAGCGTGGCCGTCTTGGCCGCGAGATAGACCAGCAGCCGTGGACGGGCCAGTGAGCCGGCAGGGCTCAGGTCGTCGTCGGGTTCAGCGGGATGTAGTTGAACCATTGATACGGATGTTCGCGCAACAACGCCTCGACCCGGTTGAGGAAGGCCTGGAAGTGCACCCGCGCGGCGGCCAGATTGGCGGCCTTGTTGAGGCTGTGGTCGGGTTGCCAGGCCGGGGTGTCGTAAACGATCGTTTCGCCGTCTGCACCCGGCAGTCCCACTGAAAAAATCACCGGTCGGTCGAAGATCAGGGCCAGATGATAAATGGTGACCGGAAACTGGCGGCGGGCGCCGAGAAATGAAAATGCCTCCGTTTTGGCGGTGTGCTCGATACGGTCGCATTTCAGCGCCAGCGCCTCGCGTCCGGCCGCGGCGTCCTTGAGCGCGAACAGCAGGTTCTCGGCTTCATTGACCCAGATGATGCGCAGGGAATCGCCGCATTGTTTCAGCAGCAGATCGACATCGTGGGAATTGCCCACCCGTTGTCGCACCATGACGATGCGGTGAGCGTCGCGACGGGCGAGAAGGAAGCCGAGCAGATCCGAGTGGCCGATGTGAAACGATCCCAGCAGCGCGGGCCGCGAGCGGTCGAGGAAGTCGGCAAAGTCGCCCGAGCGGTCGACCAAGCGGCCACGATGCGGGCGTCCGCGCCCGACGCGAAGCCGCAGCAGGAGAAATTCGGTGAAGGCGAAAAAGTGCCGGAAGACGTCGCGGAAGCGCGGCGGATGTGGAAGCACGTGGGCGAGATATTCACGCGAATGACGACGTTGCCGCGGCATGGCCAGAATAGCCACGGCAGTGCCGGCCGCGCGCAGCGGCTTGAACAGGAACTCGGGCAGACAGCCGTCGCACCAGACAATGAAGCGGTAGCCCCAGGACGGTCCGGGATTGCGCGGTGAAGCGGCGGGCGCGGGCCGATTCATGACGTCGCGGACCATTCCAAAGTCACCTGTCCGCCGGATGGCAACGGCACGAGGAGATCGCGGCGGGTTGCCAGGGCATCGAACCACGCGGCCAGCGACAGCGGCGGAGTGGCGGACGGAGCTGCGGCTGGGGACGGGTCGAGCCGCAGGCGGGCGAGGCGAGGTCGTTTGTCTACCGCTGCGACGGGCGCAAGCCGAAGGGCAAAGGCGAAGGTGCGCTCGCTGCAGGCGCCATGTTCGAGCAGCCAGGTTCCGCGTTCTTCGCCGCCGCAGTAGACGACGTCGCGATCGTTGCCGGTAAGCATCGCGGTGACGAGGGCCTGGGCGGCGAGATGTGGTCCGCCGGCGACGGGCAAAAACGTATCCACCGGCTGGTGACGATGGATCAGCGCCTGCTGCACGGCGCTGGGATGAATGGAGGTTTGAAACAGGGTCGGACTGGCGGTGGGGAAGCTGTCGAGGAATCCTTCCAGCGCACGGGATTCGGCAAAGGCGGAGGCATAGACCACGGCCGGAGGCGCGTCGGGGGCGACCTGACCGAGAGTGTGCCCGACGATCAGGCCGAGCTGGGTCATGCGGCGGGTGGCGCCCTTGGGAAACGAGTCGCGCAGGCGTTGGCGGGTTTCGGCGGGTGTTTCCGCGCCGGGGTTTTCGAGCGCGAGGGCGGTGATGTGGCGCTCAAGCATGACTGAGGAGGCAGGCGGCGTGGGCGCCGCCAAACGCGTTGCTGGCCAGAATGACGCCGTCGTAGCCGGCGAGATCGAAGGCGGTCGTCGCCACGGCGGGGCCGAGTGTCGGCGCGGTGGTGCCGATCGTGCCGGGGGCGCGACCGGTCGCGAGCGCGCGCACGGCGAGCGCGAGTTCGACGAGGCCGCAACTGCCCAGGGTGTGACCGAGACCGCCTTTCCAGGAAACGAGCGGTTGATCAGGCCAGCGGCGGGCAAAGGCGTCGACCTCGAGCCGGCCGGCATCGAGCGTGCCTGTGCCGTGGCCCTTGAGCCAGAGACGTCGTCCGCGGGAAGCGGTATCCATATTTTGGAGACAGGCGGTAAAGCCCGAGCCGTCGGGCGCGTTGTTGGTGAAGTGAAACATCTCGTTGTGCAGCGACTGCGCGGCGATGAGGTGCTCGCCGGAATCGCGGGTCAGCACCGCCCAGGCCGCGCCGTCACCGAGACCGATGGCGCCGGTTTCGCGGTCGGCGTAGGGCGCGGGCAGGGAACCGTTGAGGATTTTCAGGGCGTGAAATCCACCGGCGACGAAGGGGCTGAGAAAGTCGAAGGAGAACACCAGCACGGCATCGGCGAGTCCGGCGTGGAGCAGGCGGGTGGCGTGCAGCAGGCCCAGATGGGCGGAGACGCAGGCGTGCGAAAAGGTCGTGATGTCATCGCCCCAGCCGGCCGCCGCGGCGAGGTGCCGCACTGCGCCGCCCGGCGTGCCGTGGGCGAGATGGGCGGTGTCGCCCTGGAGCCGAAAGGCATGCATGCTGCCCACGCCGAAGTTGCTGCTGGTCACCACGACCGGACGGCGCGGGCGGCCCCAGTCGCCGGAGGGCAGACGTTGGAGGAGGTCGAGCGAGGGCGCCAGCCAGACGGGGGGGAGGGATTCGTCGAGCGCACGATCACGATGCAAGGCCAACGGCACGAGATCACCGCCGGCGTGGCCGAGCACGGGGCGCAGTTTGAGCGCGGATTCGCCGCGGAGCAATGCGGCCAGCGTGGCATCCGCATCGCCGTGGCCGGTCAAGCAATCGGAGGCGGCGAGGCGGATCGGGAGGTCGACACGCGAGTCGGACATGATGCGGGGCGAACGCCGATTCAGTCGGCCGGTAGACGATCAGGCGCCGCATGGGCCCGCACGTAGGCGGCGAGCGCGTTGAGACTGGCCAGGGCGGTGCGGGACTCCTCGGCGTTGGCGATCTTGATGCCGTAACGTTTTTCCAACTGCACAACGAGTTCGAGGGCGTCGATGGAATCGAGATTCAATCCGGAGCCGATCAGCGGTTCATTGTCTTCGAGATCGTCGGGCGAGACATCGTCGAGATTGAGGGTGTCGATGAGCAGGGTCTTGAGTTGCGGGATCAGCGGGTCGGACATTGCAAAGAAGGAGAGTGACGTTCGCGAGCGGGGGCTAGCAAGCCCGGTGGAGGACATGGCAGACATTGCTGCCGCCGAACCCGCTGCTGTTGTTGAGCACCCACGTGGGCGCACGCTCGACCGTGGTGGCGGGCAGGTCGAGTCCGTCGCACACCGCATCGGGGTGAACGAGGGTGGGATTGCCGGGCATAAAGCCATGGTGCAACGCGAGCACGCAGAACGCGGCTTCCATCACACCGGACATCGAAAGCCCGTGGCCGGTGAGGCCCTTGGTGCTGCTGATGACAGGGCGGACTCCGCAGTCGGAAAACACGGCGCGCAGGGCGAGCGCCTCAGCCCGGTCGCCAATGGACGTCGAAGTCGCGTGGGCGTTGACGTAGTCGATTTGCTGCGGCGTCACGCCGGCATCGGTCAACGCGGCGGTCATGGCGCGGCGGAGTCCGTCGCCTTCGGGGTGGGACGTGGCGACGTTGTGGCCATCAGCGGCCTGGCCCCAACCGGCAAGACGAGCCAATGGTGTCGCCCCGCGGGCGCGGGCGACCTCTTCGGCTTCGAGCACCAGCACGGCGCTGCCGCCGGTGCCGACGAATCCATCGCGATCACGATCAAACGGACGCGAGGCGGTGGCGGGATCAGGGTTGGGCGAGAGCGCGCGCATGGCGTGGAACGGCAGCACGGTGGTGTGGACCTGCAACACCTCGATCGCCAAGTTCGCCCCGGCTTCCTGCCGCGGCGCCTGAGCCCGA
This sequence comes from uncultured Opitutus sp., assembly GCA_966250925.1. Lineage (GTDB taxonomy): Bacteria > Verrucomicrobiota > Verrucomicrobiia > Opitutales > Opitutaceae > Actomonas. Next base: position 11,432 of record CBINJL010000034.1, read on the forward strand.
TCGTCGGTTTCCGGCACCGGCCGGTCCCAAGGGCATGCCAAGGGCATGCCCTTTTCATTTCCGGGTGCCGGTCCTCCTCCTTTGACCAAAAATCGCAGGCCCGAACAGCCGCTGTCAGCACGATTGACAAAAACGTCGCCTACTGCGGCTAAGGGTCTCGAAAAGTACCGGTTCTAAGCGGTACGTC
>CBINJL010000035.1:0-11520 GCA_966250925.1 uncultured Opitutus sp.
TACAACATCCCTGGACTCGGTTGCACGCTGGCCATCATTTCCAACGACGCCCTGCGCCAGCGTTTCGAACGCATGACCCGCGGCCTGCTGCCCGAAGTCACCAACCTCAGCTACGTCGCCGGCGAGGCCGCCTACGGCCGTTCGGAAGCGTGGCGGCAGGAACTGCTCACCACTCTGCGCGGCAACGCCGACCTCATCGCCCGCACGCTCGCGGACCTACCCGGAGTGAAACTCGAAGCGCCCCAGGAGGCGACCTACCTGTATTGGATCAACGTGGCCGAACTCGGTCTCGCCGATCCGGTGGCGCATTTCGAAGCGCACGGCATCGGTTTGAGTGATGGCAACTTCTTCGGCGCGCCGACCAATCACTACGTGCGAATCAACTTCGGCTGTCCGCGTGTAACGCTCGAAGAGGGTCTGCGCCGCTTCGTCGCCGGCGTGAAGGCCGCCCGCGACTGAGCGCACCGCTGCGGTTTTTGCAAAAACGAAGTGGGGCCGCCAGCACGCTGGCCTTTATGCTGGCGGCCCCGGGGTATCCCGGCGACAGGTGACTCGACTCTTAATCCGCGTCGCCGGAAAGGGTTCGCGCCTGCGATTACAGGCGCTTGAAAACGAGAAACAGGCTGCCGTCGTGGCTGAAGGTGGAAGTCAACTTAAGCCCCTCGCCGGACCGATCCTGACAGGACCGCTTCACCCGCTCCGGCAACGTGTCAGCCGGTTCGGCCGGCAGGCACTCGATCTTGAGGCGGCGCCCGGGCAGCAGCGGCAGCACATCGGCCGGTTTCGGCGCCAGCGCCATGTCTTCGGGCGCTTTCCAGTCGGACTGAATCTTGTGCTCCTCCCGCGCCACCGCCTCGTCCAGCGGTTCGCCGGCAGCGTCACCGGACTTGGCCTGAGCTTCCGGCGCGGACTCCCCGCGGTCGGACTCCCAACGCTGGAAAAAGTCCCGCAGTTTGCGGGAAGACAACGGACTCAGATCAGAGGAGGCGGAAGCGGCGGTGCACATCGGAAAGACGAATTTGACTGGGTGTCGCCCCCTGAAACGTCGGGGACGGCGGACTTCTTTCAAAAAATGCGAAAAAAATTTCGGATCGGGCCAAACCGCCTGCGTCAGCCCCCGCTTGCCGCCGGCGAACCGCATCCGCCCAATCGGTTCCGCACCGCTCCGCTTGCCCGCGGCACATTTTTTTAATTATTACGCAAGAATCGTGCGATAACTCGCGTTTCAGGAGCATGACCATGGACAAACTTCTTCCCCAACCGTCGCTACTGACCCGGCCGAGCCTGCTCTTCCGCCTGCGCGACTGGGGCGACAATTCGAGCTGGGACGAGTTTCACCGGCTCTACCGCCGCTTCATCCAAGGCCTCGCCCTGCGCTCCGGGCTCACCCACGCCGAAGCCGACGAGGTGGTCCAGGAAGTCCTGCAAAACGTCGCCGACCGCATTTCCGACTACGAAACCCGGGCCAATCGCGGCGCCTTTCGCCGGTGGTTGATGAATCAGACCCGCTGGCGCATCGCCGACAAATTCCGCCAGCGCGACCGCGCCGCCCTGCACAGCGCGCAGGATGCCGGTCCGGCCGGGGATTCCGCCGAAGACGAGGAATTCGACGCCCTCGACCGGCTCGCCGACGGCAATCCCATCGAGGACTATTGGGAAATCGAGTGGCAGAAACACGTTCTCGACACCGGCATGGAGCGCCTCGCCCGCCGCGTGCCGGCCAAACATTTCCAGGCCTTCGAACTTTACGCCCGCCAGGGCTGGTCGGTCCGGCGCATCGCCCGCGATCTCGGCATCAACGCCGCCACCGTTTACCTGATCGCCCACCGGCTCACCAAACAACTGCGGCACGAGGTCGAGCGGTTGCGCGAGTATCACGGCTGAAGCCGACCTTTCCGGTCGACGCCGCCGCCACGCTTTGGCTGATTGGCGCCCGTGCTGCCGCCGGAAGCCGCCACCTCCTCCCCGCCGCCCGTCCCCGACTACGAACTGCTGCGCCTGATCGGCCGCGGCAGCTACGGCGACGTCTGGCTGGCCCGCGGCGCCACCGGACTCTATCGCGCGGTCAAGGTCGTCTGGCGCAATCGTTTCACCGATGAGGCGCCCTACGAACGTGAATTCAAGGGCCTGCGCGAATTCGCCCGCATCACCACCGGCGAAACCCGCCAACTCTCGCTGCTGCACGTCGGCCGCAACAACGCCGGCGGCTTCTTTTACTATGTGATGGAGCTGGCCGACGACGTGATCGCCGGCCCCGAGATCGATCCCGACTGTTACGCGCCACTCACGCTCAAGGTCATTCGCGATCAGGACCGCACGCTGCCCGTCGACCGCCTGCTGCGCTACGCCATCGACCTCGCCCGCGATCTGGCCGAGTTGCACGGCACGGGCCTCGTCCACCGCGACATCAAGCCGTCCAACATCATCATCGTCGACGGTCGCCCCAAACTGGCCGACATCGGTCTGGTCGCGGTGGCCGGTGAAGCGTTGACCTACGTGGGCACGGAGGGCTTCGTGCCACCCGAAGGGCCCGGCTCGCCCGCGGCCGACATCTACAGTTTCGGCAAGGTGCTCTACGAGCTGGCCACGGGTCGCGATCGTCAGGACTTCCCGCGACTGCCGGCCGATCTCGGCGATCGGACCGACCGCGCGGAATTGATGGAGCTCAACGAGGTCATCATCAAAGCCGCCGCGCCGCACCCCGATGAGCGTTACCCGACGGCCGAGGCGTTGCTCGCCGAGCTGCAGCTGCTCGAAGCCGGCAAATCCGTCCGGCGCCTGCGTTTCGCCGAGGCCGGTCTCGCCCGCGCCCGCAAGTGGATCGCCATCGCCGCCGTCATCGCCACCATAGCCGCCGCCGGCGCCTTTCTGGAACGCCAACGCGCCGACACCGAATCAGCCGCCCGTCGCGCCGCCGAGGCCCAGCTCGCCGACCTGACCCGCCAAACGCTTTATTCCGCCAGCATCGCCAACGCCCAGCGTGCGCTCGAACACCGTCATTTCGGTCTCGCCCGCAATTTTCTCAACCAAGTCCGACCCAAGCCTGGCGAATCGGATCTGCGCAACTTCGAATGGTTCGCCCTGCATCGCGAAGCCGCCGGCGATACGGCCCGCATCATCCGCGAAAACGGGCCCACCATTACCCGCCTGGTCGTCTCGCCCGACGAGCGCCTGGTCGCCGTCGAAGATGCCGGCGATCTGACCGAACTTTATGATCTGACCACCGGCGCGCTGGTGCGCAGCTTTGCCGGTATCCATCGTGTATGCGGATTTACCCGCGACGGTTCGCGGCTGGTGGGCTCGGCGCCGGACTACACCCTGGAAACGTGGTCCGTGATCGACGGCACGCCCGACCCGCGCCCCAACGCCCCCGGCATCTTCCGCCCCTTGGCCGTGGCGGCGAACCGCGATCATCTGCTCTATTTTCAGGACGGCGAAAACGGCGCCGACCACCGGCTCGCCCTCCGCGATCTGACCACCGACCGCGATCTGGCGACGTGGCGTTTTCCGCGCCGGGTCGACGATCAGAATCAGGATTTCAACTACGTCATCACCAACCACGATCTCACCCGGGCCATCGTCTGTCTTTCGGTAGGCTACATCGATTTTAACCAACGCTTCTTTCACCTGATCGATCTCACCGATCCGAGCGCGCCCGTCCGCCAGGCCGATTACTCGCAAAACCAGCCGTCCGCCATCTCGCCCGACGGCACGACCTTTGTTTTTCTCAACCTCGAAGGCAATCTGGAGCAACGCACGTGGGACACCCAGGAACGGCTTTGGGAAATTACCGAGAACACGCCCAATTCCCACTGCCCCGCCGCCTTTCATCCCGACGGCACCGCGTTTGTGTATCCCAACGAAGATCAGGCCCTCGAGGTCTGGACACTCCCGGAGCGACAACGCACCGCCTTGCTCCGCGGTCATCTCGACACCGCCATCCATGCCCAATGGCTGTCCCGCAGCCGGCAAATCGTGTCCTCCTCCAAACGCGGCGACATCCGCCTTTGGTCCCGCGACACCGCCGCAACCCCGCCCACCTCCCGCACGGTGCGCTACGAAAACGATTCCATGCGCGAACGCCTGCTGTTCTCCCGCGACGGCCGACGCCTTCTCGCCTCCAACAACTACCACTCCACCACGATCTGGGACGTGGCCACCTTCACGCCTGTCGCGGAAATGTCCGGCGTGGTCAAACCCCTGCACCTCGAAGGCGGCCGCCTCTGGTGGGTGGATCAAAATCAACGTCTCCTCACCGGCCCGATCGACGGCTCCACGGCGCCGATCGAGATTCCCATCCTCCCTCCGGACGCGCCCCTCAACCACGCCGAAGCGTCTCCCGACGGCCGGTGGATCGTGGCCGGTTCGCTCGCCGGTGTGATCGCGCTCTGGGACCGCGAAACCAACACGTTGGTCGCCCGGCATGACACCGATTCCCCGCCCTGCGCGGTCGCGGTCACCAATCAGGGCGACGTCGTCTGGGGCGATTTTAATCAAACCCTCCAGCGCTGGGATTTGCGCAACTGCCGCGAGCTCAGCCGGAAATCCATTGGATCACGTCCGTTCCGGCTAACGATTTCTCCCGACGACCGGATGCTGCTCTGGCTCGACAATCTCAACTCACTCCAAGTGCTCGATGCAACCACGCTCGAATCGCTCGTCACTCTGCCGCTGCCTGGCGTCGCCGACCACGGCCATGCGTTCACCGCCGACAGCCGCTCGCTCCTCGCCGGTGGCCCGACCGGCACACTCCTTGTTTTCGACACCACCACCTGGCGGGAACGCACCGTCCTGACGGTGGCCCAGCCGGGCTCCGAAGCCGCCAAACGCATGGTGCCCCACGTCGCCGCCTCGCCCACCGGCGACACCTGGGCCGCCCGCGACAACGGCCAGCTCCTGCGGCTGTGGCGCCGCTAAAAAAGCAACGCGCCCCGAGGACTTCCCCGGAGCGCGTGAAATCGCGGCAAATCAACGATTGCCATCGCCACCCGGGAACGGCGGCGGCGGGGGCGGCGTAGCGGGATCGCTATCACCGCGCAGGCTTTGAACCGCCTCCGACCACTTGGGCAGAAACTTCAGACTGCAGGTTTCGTTGAGAAAACTCAGCTTGGCCGGACCGTCCGCGCCCTGCGCCGGCAACATCACCGGCACACCAGGCTGAAGCGGCACCGGATCCTGACCCGCCGGCAGCCACGACGCCGTGCCATCGAGCAGGATCATCGCCACCTCGTGGTTCGCCGCCTGCGCGCCGACCTCGGACAGGTCAATCACGGTCGCGCCGGAAAGGCCCGGATTGGCCGCGAGAGTGATAAAATACACCACCGGATTGGAACCGGGCGGATCGTCGGCCCGGCGAAATGATTGCCACGTGATGCGGCTGTTGTCGGCGAGCAACGCGTCGTAGGTCGTGACCTGCACGAGCGCGGCGGAGGAGCGGGGCGTGGATGAACTCATGGTGGCGAACGGGGATTGAGGTTGAAGCTGACGCGCGACGGCTGCCGCCGCACGGGGACACTTGGTTTAACGGCCGCTTGCCGGCATCTCTTTCGTAAAATCCGCCGCCGGAGCCAAATGCCATCGTCCTGCAACTAACACTTCCGGCGCAGTTTTCCTGTAACGCGGCCCCCGCCCGCCGGTTTCCCTCGCCACAGACCTTCAACCCATGCCGTCCCGCCGTGACTCCGCCTCCGCCGCAAATCGCCATCGCTTCACCTCCCGCCCACGCCATAAACGCGTTGCCTGAGCCCATGGACGATACCAGCGACCACGACCTGATGCTTGCCGTGCGCGCCGGCCAGCTCTCCCGGCTGGGCGACCTCTTCGAGCGCCACCATCGCCCGCTCTTCGGCTTTCTCGCCCGCTTCACCGGCTCGCCCGATCTCACCGAAGACCTCGTGCAAACCGTCTTCCAGCGCATCCTCAAATACCGCCACACCTATCGCGACGAGGGCAAATTCTCCGCCTGGCTCTACCACCTCGCCCGCCGCGCCGCCGCCGATCACTTCGCCCGCCAATCCCGCCGCCCCACCCCGACCGATCCCGCCGATCTGGTCGCCGTGGCCGACGATTCCGCCCCCGCCGCCGACGAGCAGGCCGCCCGTCACGACGAACTCGCTTTGATGCAGACCGCGCTCGACCGCCTGCCGCACGACCAACGCGAGATCCTCGTCCTCCATCGTTTTCAACATCTCCGCCACGACGAGATCGCCCGGCTGTTCAACATCACCGCCGGCGCCGCCAAAGTCCGCGTCCACCGCGCCCTCGCCGCCCTGCGCGACCAGTTTTTCAAACTCCGCCACCACTCCGCCTGACCTTTCCCATGAACTGCCAACGCCTCCAGGACTCCTTCCTCGACTACACGGCCGGTTCGCTGCCCGCCCACGAAGCCGCCGCCGTGCGCGAGCATCTGAAGACCTGCCTCACCTGCCAGCGCGAGTGGGCCGCCCTCCAACAGACGCTCATCACGCTCGACAAACTGCCCGAGCCGGAGCCGTCGCCCCGCCTGCGCGCCCAGTTCTACGCCTTGCTCGACGAGGCCCAGAACGAGGTGACCGCGCCCAGCCCGTTCGCCCTCGCCCGCAGCCGGCTCGACAGCTTCTTCGCCGCGCTGCTGCCCAGCCGCCCGGCGTTCCAGTTTGCGCTCACCCTCGCCGTGCTCGTGGCCGGCGTCCTCATCGGCACCCGCCTGCTGCCCACGCCCGCCCCGCAGGTTGTCACCCAAGCCGATCCCGCCACCCTCCAGGAGCTCGCCGCCCTGCGCGAACAGGTCGAATCGATGGACCGCCGCGTCAGCACGCACCTCCTCGCCCAGCCCGCCACCAATCGCCTGCGCACCGTGCTCGCCGCCTTTGACGATGGCGACGCCAATGACCGCACTTTGGCTGGGTTGCTCAATACCCTCGCCTTCGATTCCAGCGTCAACGTCCGCCTCACCGCCCTCGAAGCACTCTACACCCATGTCGACCGCGCTCCCGTGCGCGCCGGCGTCATCAGCGCGCTGCCCCGTGAGCAATCGCCGCTGGTGCAGGTCGCCATGATCGACTTCGTCGTGGCCTCCCGTGACGCCCAGGCCGGACCGACTCTCGACCGGCTCGCCCGCGATCCCGCCGCCGATGCCGTCGTGCGTGAAGCTGCCCGCCGCGGTCTCGCTCATCTGTGATTGGTCACCTCCCTCCGGCCGTCCCCCCCCTTTTCAACCTGCCGCCACAATGGCGCCACACCCAACTCACCGCTTCCGCTTTATGAAATCCAAACTCACCTCCCTTCCCGTCGTCATTTTCGCCGGCCTGCTGGCAATCGGCGGCGCCGCCCGCGCCGAAAACCAAAAGGCCACCGTCACCTTCTCCGATCCGTCCAAACCGGGTCGGCTCACGGTGCGCATCGCCCACGGGGAACTCGACATCCGCGGCGCCGACACCGCCGAAATCGTCGTCGAATCCGACGCCAAGAGCGATTCCTCGCACCAGGCCCGCAAGGACGGCCTGCGCGTCATCAGCTCCGGCGCGTCCTTGAGCGTCAACTAAAAGGACAACCACGCCGTGCTCGACTATGGCACCCACTGGAGCCAGCCGGCCGAATTTGACATCATCGTGCCGCGCAACACCCACCTCGATCTCGAGATCAGTCTTGGCGGCGAAATCTCCGTGGCCGACATCGACGGCGACGTGACGATCAAAAACCTCAACGGTGAGATCGACCTCGAGAACCTCCGCGGCGGGGCCATCATCGAATCCATGAACGGCGAAATCGAAGCGTCGTTCGCCGCCCTCTCCCCTGACCGCCCGGTTTCAATCACCTCCATGAACGGCGAGATCGAGGTGCGGTTGCCCGACGACGCCCGGGCCAACGTGCGGTTCCGCTCCCAGAACGGCACCATCCTGACGGATTTCGACGAAACTTCCCTCGTCACCACCACTTCGACCGGCCGCGCTTTTGCCCCCGACATGTCGGACGAGTTTGCCCAGGTCGCCCGTGACATCGCAGCCGAAGCCGCCGAGGTTGCCCGCGAAATCGCAGTCGAAGTCCGCGTCGCCATGCAGAACGCCAGAAACGACGGCAAAGCATCTCCGACCGACTCCGCCGCGCCGGCCGCCCCCCGCTCCCCGCGTGCTCCCCGCGCGCCCAGCATCCCGCCTATGGCGGGCGGCAAGGTCATCAGCGGCACGCTCAACGGCGGCGGCACCGACCTGCAAATCGCCACCATGAACGGCGACATCATCGTGCGCAAACAAGACAACACTACCCGGTAGCCCTGCTCGGGAGAGCAGGGACTCGGCGGGAGTTCGAGCACGAAACTTGTCCCGCCGCTCCCGCGGCGGGCTACTGCAGGCGATCCGGGAACGAAGGATTACTCCTCCGCCGCGGCGTCGTCCGCCGTCGGTTTGGCGGACGCCTTTTTCCGCGCCGGACGTGAACGCCCACCGCGCTTCGGCTTGGCCTTGGCGTTGAGCCAGAGCGATTCGTCCTTGGCGTTGCGATTCAGCCAGAGGATTTCGTCGCCCAATTCCACAAAGGTGGGCTTTTCGTCCGCGTTATCCGGCACGTTGAGACCGGCCTTGACCAGGGATTCGAGAATTTCGACCGCCGGTTTGCCCAGTTTGCGCGCCAAGGTGCTGATCTCCGCCGCCGCCCCGTTGCCCCGAGCCTTCGGCTTGAGCAGCAAACGCAGCGCGGGCAACGCCTTCGGCCCCGGCTCAAATGTCACTGCAATCTCGTCGGCATCATCCGCCGCGTCGTCCGTGGCCTCGGCCTCGTTTGAATCGTTGGCATTTTCGGAATCGGAATCCGAGTCGGCACCGTCCGCATCCGCATCGACACCCGCATCCTCGGCATCACCGACCGCATCGGAATCGGCGTCAGCAGCAGCGGAGGACGCGACGTCGCCGGATTGCTCCCCGTCGCCCACCTCGCTCGTTTCCGTCTCGGCGTTCGGCACGGCGGGCTTGTTGCCCTTGCCGCCCTTGTCCTTGTCGCGGCAATTGATCCAGACGCCGCCGCGTTTGTCCTTTTTCAACCAATACAACTGACCGCCGGCTTCGAGGAAGGCGGGCTTTTCGTTGTCGTCGTCGGAGGCTTTGAGCCCGATCGCTTCGAGCGCCTGCAGCAGTTCGTCCTCGGTGTGCTTGAGCGCCTTGGCGAGAAAGGCGATCGTGCCCGACATGCCCGGGCCGCGGCGATTGCGGCGCATCTTGGGTTTGAGTTTGTCGAGCAACGCATCACCGGCCGGCAGCGGCGGCGGCGGTTTCGCGGCCTCGGCGGCGGCGGCAGCCTGACGCGCGGCCTTTTCCGCCTCGCGCGCTTCCTGGGCGTCGCGGGCCTGCTTTTTCTTTTCCTGCTCCGCATCGTGCTCCGCGCGCAATTCCTCCGTGGCGGGATCATCCGCTTCGAGTTTACGCATCGGCGTGGGCTTGAAACGCGCACGCGGCTTTTCGCGGACGTTGAGGAAGATTTGCCCGCGGTTGTTGCGGTTCAGCCAGAACAGGTCGCCTTCGAATTCGAAATACTCCGGCAGGTCGTCCTCGGTTTCCGGAACGACGAGCCCGCATTCCTGCAACGCGCCCAGCACGTCGGACGGTTCCTGGTCCCAGCGCCGCGCCAGATAGTCCAGCGCAGCGGCTTCTCCCGGCCCTTTTTGATTGCGGCGCAGGTGCGGTTTGACCGCGTCAAACAGCGTCGGCAGGTCGTCGTCGAGTTCGAGATCCTCCCAGTCGGCCAAATCGTCGGCCGCCGCGGCTTCTTCGGCCAGGGCCTCGGGATCGTCGTCGCGTTCGGTGTCACGCAGCGTGCGCAGACTGCTGTCGCGCTGCGAAAGTGCTTCGTCGTCATCGGCGTCGCCGCCGCTGCCATCGCGGGATGATCGCGCCGCATCACGTTCCGCCGCCGCTTCACGGGCGGCTTTTTCCGCGCGCTCCTCGGCCCGGCGACGCTCTTCGTCAGCTTTCGCTTGGGCGGCTGCGGCAGCTTCCAACGTCCAGTCGCGCTGCGTGCCCCGCCGCGCCAACCCGGTGAAGGCCAGCAGGTTTTCCGGGGCCGGACGGTAGTCGATGATCTCCCACTCGTCCTTGCCCAATTGATTCAAAAAATTCTCCAGCAACTGCGGCGTCGCAAACCCGCCCTTCCCGCTGCTGATCACTTTGTATTCCCAAATAGCCATGTGATGGTTGCTCAAAAGATTGTCTAAGCGCCCAACCCCTCCCAGATCGCGCCGCCGCTGCCGAGACTAAACACCGCGAATCCGCCGTTTCCGGGCGCCCGCCGGGAAAAGTGTCACCATTATGGTGACACTTTTCCGCTTTCGCTGGATTATCAGCGCTTTAATGCGGCGACGGGGCGACCCTAGCGGTCGCAGACGGCGGCCAGAAATTGCTCCACCGCGTAGGTCGCGAGCTGGCCGCCGGGGCCGTGCGGATTGTAGTCAAAGGCGTGCACCGCCCAGGGTAACTCAATGTATACGTGCGGGATGCGTGCTTCCTGCAGGCGCGCGGCGAGCCGGCGACTGTGTTGCACCCAACACACGTTATCCAGCGTGCCATGCAAAAGCAGCGTCGGCGGGGTGCGGCCCGTCTCCACCAATCCTTGCGGGCTCGCGGAATCGTAGGCGGCCTGATTCGCGATCGTCGGTCCGCCACCGAGGAACTGGCGCATCAATTTCACCGAATCGAGCACCCCATCCTCACTGGCGATCGACCAGACAAACTCCATGTCGTAAACGCCATAGAGACCGATCACGCCGCGAATCGCTGGATCGTGCCATCCGTAACCCACCGCCGCGGCGATCTGTGCCCCCGCCGAACGGCCCATCAGCACCAGCTGGGTGGGATCAATGCCGAGTTCTTCGTGATGCGCTTTCAACCAGGTCAGCACCGCCACGGTGTCCTCGCCCTGGGCGGGCCAGCGATGCGCCGGCGCCAGCCGATAGTCCGGCGCCGCGACCGCATAACCGCGGACGGCGAGGGCGTGATTGAAGTCCGCCAACTCGGTCCGTTTGCCGCCGTCCCAGCCCCCGCCATGCAACATCACCACGCAGGGCGCCGGCAACGCGTTCGCCGGGCGGCCGGCCGGATAAAAATCGAGTTCCCGCCCCACCGTCTCCGCGCCGCCGTCGCCGCCATAAACATGCGTCTGCACCGCCACCCGCGTCACCGGCGCCAGCGGCAGCAGCATTTCCCGAAAATCAACCGCCCGCCGCGACGAAGGTCGTCCGCCAAACGCATCGCGAAACTGCTGGGGCAGGCGTTGCCCGATCACCGCCGCTAGAACCGCCGGCGAAAAATACAACACGATCGCCGCCAGCGCGCTCGCCGCCGTGAGTGCGGCCACCCAACCGTGGCCGCGCGTCGGCCAGCCCAACACAAAGCCCTGCGCCGCCACGAGGCACACCAGCAGGAGCGCGACGAGACCAAAATAGTGACCGAACTCTCCCGCCAGGATCGCCGCTTTCCACAACAGGACCGTGCCGGCCCGCAGCACGATCAGCAATGCCAGCGCGAAACCTGTGGTGAGACCCAAAAAATTGATTAG
>CBINJL010000036.1:0-11431 GCA_966250925.1 uncultured Opitutus sp.
ACGTTGTTGTTCAACTACGGTCGTTATCTGCTGCTCGGCAGCAGCCGCCCGGGCACCCAGGCTGCGAATCTGCAGGGCATCTGGAATGACCTCACCACGCCGCCGTGGGGCAGCAAATACACCACCAACATCAATCTGGAGATGAATTACTGGCCGGCGGAAGTGGCGAATCTGGCGGAGTGCGCCGGGCCGTTATTCGACATGATCGACGACCTGGAAATCACCGGCGGGAAGACCGCCGCGGCGCATTACGCGGCGCTCGGCTGGGTGTTGCATCACAACACCGACGGCTGGCGCGGCACCGCGCCGATCAATCACGCCAACCACAGCATCTGGCCGACTGGCGGCGCGTGGTTGTGCTGGCACCTGTGGGAGCATTGGCGCTTCTCGGGTGACCGCGTGTTTCTGGCCGAGCGGGCGTATCCGGCAATGAAGGGCGCGGCGCAGTTTTTTGTGTCGACGCTGGTGGAAGACGCGGCGCGCGGTTGGCTGATCAGCGGACCGTCGAATTCGCCGGAACAGGGTGGCCTCGTGATGGGGCCGACGATGGACCACCAGCTCATCCGTGCGTTGTTTCTCGCCACCGCGGAGGCGGCGCGGGAACTCGACGTCGATGCGGATTTCGCCGCGCAACTGACGGCGATGGCGGCGCGTATCGCGCCCAACCAGATCGGACGTCATGGTCAGTTGCAGGAGTGGCTCGAAGACAAGGACGATCCGAATAATCGTCACCGGCATGTGTCGCATCTTTGGGGCGTGTTTCCGGGCGAGGACATCACCTGGGCGGAGCCGGAAATGATGCGGGCCGCGCAGAAGTCACTGGAGTTTCGCGGCGACGGCGGCACCGGTTGGGCCATCGGTTGGAAGATCAGTCTATGGGCGCGCCTGCGTGACGGCGATCATGCCCACTTGATTCTCTCGAACCTGCTCAATCTCGTGCGCGAAGATCCGCAGACGCGCAAAACCGAAGGCGGCGGGGGCGTGTATCCCAATCTCTTCGACGCGCATCCGCCGTTTCAGATTGATGGCAACTTCGCCGCCACCGCGGGCATTTGTGAAATGCTGCTGCAAAGTCACAGCCGCGTCGATGACGCGGAATCTGAAATCTCAGATGCAAAATTTGAAATCCACCTGCTGCCGGCGCTGCCGTCGGTATGGGCGAACGGGAGTGTGCGCGGCCTGCGTGCCCGTGGCGGATTCGAAGTCGATCTGGTCTGGAAGAACGGCGCGCTGACGGCGGTGACGTTGCACTCGAAACTGGGCCGAACCACGAATCTGCGCATCGGCGATCACGTGGCGGAGGTGAAGCTCGGCGCCGGTGAAACCGCGACGTGGAACGGCGACCTGCAACCGATCAACTGAACAGAATCAACCGCGGATAAACACGGATTCTCAACCTGCTGTATCCGTGTCCATCCGTGTTCATCTGTGGTTAAAAATCTGAACTGACATGAAGACTCTGGGACTTGGTGTGTTGGGGCTCGGCGAAGGCCGGAGCATCATTTCTGGCGCGATGCGCAGTGAGCTGTGGCATGTGGCCAAACTCTGCGATCTCAACGCGCAGCTGGGCCGTGAACGTTGTCATGAGTTCGGACTCGATCCCGCTGTGTTCACATCCGCGATGGACGAGTTGCTGCACGATCCGGCGGTCGACGTGGTGGGCATCTACACGCCCGACCACCTGCACGCGGAGCACGTCATCGCGGCGTTGCGGGCGGGTAAACATGTGATCTGCACGAAGCCGTTCATCGACAATCTGGCGCGGGCGGCCGATGTGCTCGCCGCGGTCGAAGCGAGCGGCAAGCGCGTGATGGTGGGGCAGAGCTCGCGGTTCTTTCCGCCGTTTGCGCGGCAGCGGCGGCATTACGAGACGGGCGCCTTTGGCGAACTCAACACCGTCGAGGCCTACTACAACGCGGACCATCGCTGGTTTCTGGCCAAGGGCTGGGCGAAGACGGATGCGTTCAAATGGCTTTACGGCGGGCTCAGTCACCCGGTCGATTTTATCCGCTGGTATCTGCCGCAGATCGACGAAGTGATGGGTTATGCGCGCTTGAGTGAAAACGGGGCGAAGCTCGGGCTGGTGCATCCGGATACCTTCCATTTCATCTACAAAACGACGGACGGAAAAATCGCGCGGGTGAGCGGCACCTACACGAGTCCGGTCACGCCCAACGCGCGTGATGCCAACATGAGCTGCGTGCTGCGCGGGGCGCTCGGCGCGAGTCAGGGCGATTATTACGATCTGCGTTACGCATGGAAAACCGATGCGCAGTCGGTGATCGAAACCTTCGAGGACAAGGACGATTACGTGTTCCGTTTCGGCGGGCACTCACATCACGCCGGCGAGTATCAGGACTACATCGAATACTTCGCGCGCTGCCTGGCGGAGGATGCGTTGCCCACGCCGGACGTGCGCGAAGGCATTGTCACCGTCGCGTTGATGCAGGCGATGGAGGAAGCGGCGACGAGCGGCGGCCCGGTGAAGCTGCGCGACGTGCTGGCGCGGTATGGCCTGGCGGCGTTGATGGACGTGGAGGCAACGCGATGAGAAGGCCCACGGAATACACGGAAGACACGGAAAGGGAAGGAACCACGAACCACACGAACCACACGAAAACGGATCAGGGAGCGACTGTAGGGTCGTCGCTTGTCGACGACCGGTTGCGGCGGAGTGGGCCCACGGAACACACGGAAGACACGGAAAGCGAAGGGGCCACGAAATACACGAACCACACGAAAAAGGATGGGGGTGACTTTGTAGGGGCGCACCTCGCGTGCGCCCGCCGCTGCCTCTGCGCGGTTGTCCTCGGACGGTGGATGCGGCCACTCCGCCGCGGGCGCACGCGAGGTGCGCCCCTACTGGGAGGGAGTGACGGAGTGCGTCGACGGTGTGACGTTCACGGTCGTCGGCGAGCGACGATCCTACAAGGTGTGCTGGCGATTCTTGCGTTGGGAGTCGGTTCGCTCGTTGCCGAGCGGCCGCCGGTGCTGCCGTTTCCCGAAGGCAAACCGCGCATGGTATCCGGAAAACGGATGCGCGAGCTGTATGTGGAGTTTCAAACGCCCTTCAAGCACGGGGTGGTGTTGCGTGGCGTGGAAGGTGAGTTGCTGGATTGTCCCAACGTGTTCCGGAGGGACGGCCGCTGGTATATGCTGTTTGCCGCCAACAAGGATTCGGTCGGCTACGAAACGCATCTGGCGGTGAGCGATGACCTGTTGCAGTGGGAACGTCTCGGCGCGGTGCTGCCGTTTGCGCGGGAAGGCTGGGATGCGTGGCAGGCTGACGGCGGATTGGCGCTTTACGACACCCGCTGGGAGGACGCCACGCACGAACTTGGCACGCACGAGGGCCGCTATTGGATGTCCTACCTCGGCGGTGCGTTGCAGGGCTACGAAACCGATCCCCTTTCGATCGGTCTCGCCTGGACCGATGATCCGACGGCGGTGCGGCCGTGGACGCGTTTGGCGGAGAACCCGGTGCTGTCGCCAATGCAGCGTGACGTGCGCGATTTCGAACACACCACGCTCTACAAGAGCGCGATCGTGCGCGATGAGGCGGAAACACTCGGTGCGCCGTTTGTGATGTTCTACAACGGCAAGGCGCCGCCCTATGGTCAGGAGCAGATCGGGCTCGCGGTGTCGCACGATCTGCGCACGTGGCAGCGTTTCGGTCCGGGGCCGGTGGTGAACAACGTGGGCGATGCCCCGTGGGCGATCAGCGGCGATCCGCAACTGGTGAAGCTCGGCGACATCTGGGTGATGTTTTACTTCGGCGCGTTCTGGAAGCCGGGGGCGTTCGACACCTTCGCAGCGTCCTACGATCTGGTGCACTGGACCAAGTGGGGCGGTGAACCGCTGGTCAAATCAAGCGAGCCCTACGACGAGACCTTCGCGCACAAACCCTGGCTGCTGAAACACGACGGCGTCGTTTACCATTTCTACTGCGCGGTCGGCGACCAGGGCCGCGTCATCGCGCTGGCGACCTCGCGTGATCTGCGAGCGGAGGCGGAGCCGACGGAGACGGATACGGATACGGAGGCAGGGAGATGAGTTTTACAGAAGGAAACGAAGGAAAACGAAGCCACTCCGATGAATTGGTTTTACAGGAGAAAACAGAGGGAAACAGAGCCACTCCACCGGCTTCGTTCTCGTTGTTTCCTTCGGTGAGATCCCTGCCGGCTGACCGCTCTGTTTGCCTCTGTTCCCTCCTGTAAATCCAGCGTGCTGATGGCTTCGTTCCCCTTTGTTGCCTTCTGTAATTCCCCATTCGTCCCCCCGTCCCATGTCGAAAACTTCTCTCACGACCCGGTTGAGTTATGCGGCGAGCGATGTCGCGGGCCAGTTGGTCTTCTGCGTCATTTCGTTCTACCTGCTCTACTTCTACACCGACGTTTACGGGCTGTCGGCGGGCACGGCCGGGACGATTCTGCTGGTGGCGCGATTGATTGATGCGTTGGACACACCGATCTGGGGCGTGATCTTCGATCGCACGAAGAGCCGCTACGGCAAAAGTCGTCCGTGGTTCCTGTGGTTGTGCGTGCCGTATGCGATCTTCGGCGTGCTGACGTTTCTCACCCCGGATCTCAGTCACACCGGCAAGGTCATCTACGCCGCCGTCACCTACATCGGCGCGAGCATTCTCTACACCGGTATCAACACTCCGGTGACGTCGATCCTCGCCAATCTCACCAACGATCCGCAGGAGCGGGTAACGCTCACCTGCTTCCGCATGTTCGGTTCCAAGTTCGGTGTGCTGCTGGTGAATCTCACCGCCATGGGCCTCGTGCAAAAACTCGGCGCCGGTGACGACCGCCGTGGTTTCATGCTGGTGATGCCGATCTATGCGATCGGTTCAGTGCTGCTCTACCTGCTAGCGTTTCGGAATCTGAAGGAGACGGTCAAGGTCGAGGCGATGCCCGCGTCGGTGCTCGGCGGATTCGGCGCGCTGAAGGGCAATTGGCCGTGGGCGATCGTATTCGTCAGCAGCCTCTGTTTCTGGATCGCGTTCATCGCCCGCGTGTCGACCGTGCCCTACTTTTTTGAATACACGCTTCAGCGCAGGGACCTCATCCCGCTGGCCAACAGTCTCGATTTCATCTCGCTGGCCACGGTGTTTTTCCTGCCCTGGTTCTGCCGGAAAACATCCAAGACGACGGTGTGGGTGATCGGCCTTCTCGGCATGGTGGCCGGGCAACTCGTAGTTGCGGCGGGTCTGGCTCAAGACGGCGCGGTGCCGCTGGTCATGACCGGCTGGGTGATCGGATTTCTCGCCAGCGGCGTGGCGATGGCGATGCCCTTTTCCGTCATCTCCGACACCGTCGATTACGGCGAATGGAAAACCGGGATTCGGTCGGCGGGATTGCTCACCGCGGTGGGGGCGATGTTTTGCCTGAAAGCCGGGGCGGGACTCGGCGGCGCGCTGCCGGGTTGGATTCTGGAAACAACGGGTTATGTGCCCAACGCAACGCAGTCAGCGGCGGCGCTACGCGGTATCGAATGGGCCATCGTCTGGGGGCCGGCGATCTTCTTCGGCCTCGGCGCGGTGCCGGTGCTGTTTTACCGCAAATACGAACGCATGGAACCGACCATTCAGGTCGAGCTGGCGACACGCCGCGGCGTGTCGGCGGAGGGATGAGCCCACGGACCACACGGAGGACACGGAAATGATGGAGACCACGAAATTCACGAAACTGGATCACGGTGCGCATGTAGGGTCGTCGCTCGTCGACGACCGGTTGCGGTGGAGTGGCCGTTTGGGACGAGCGATCCCGCGGTCGCGGCGCGGTCGTCGGCACGCGACGACCCTACGGGGAGTGATTGCGTTGGTGCTCGGTTTGACTGCGCAGGCGTCGCCGGTGATCGATCATGTGCGCGAGCGTATCGTTGATTCGGATACGGCGGTGACGTGGCGGATTGATGAATCACTGGGCAACGCGGAAGGGTTTCGTCTCGAACGCGACGACGGCGCCGTGACCGTGATCGCCGGCGGTGAGGCGGGGGTGCTTTACGGCGCGCAGATGGCGCTGCGCGGCGAGCACGACATCGTGGGCGTGGACGGCGCGCCGGAGTTCGGTGTGCGCGGGGCGGTGCTGATGATGCTGAGTCCGAGCTGGAATTATCAGAGCGATCTGAGTCCGGAGATTTATCCGTGGTTCTTCGACCGCGCGTTGATGACGCGTTACCTCGACATGTTGGTTGCGGCGCGGCTCAACACCCTGGTGTTGTGGTCGGGACATCTGTTTCCGCACATCCTGGAGTTGCCCGAATATCCCGACGCCTCGCAGTTCAGCGCGGAGGAAATCCAGCGCAATCAGGAGCAGTTTCGCTGGCTGACGCAGGAGTGCGAAAAACGTGCCATCACGGTGCTGACGCATTTCTACAACATCCACATCAGCGAACATCAGGCGGAGGCGCTGGGGCGCACCGATGCGGAAGGCGCGCGCTACACTCATCCCGACGCGTGGGTGAGCGATTACTACCGCACCATCATCCGGCGCTATCTGGAAACGTTTCCCAATGTCGGACTCTACATCTGTCCGGGCGAATCGCTGGCGCAGGAGGAGCAGTTGCCGTGGTTTCGCGATGTGATTTTCCGCGCGGTGGCGGAGAGCGGAAAACATCCCCGACTGGTGTTGCGAGATTGGACGATGGCCGACGACTTCCGGGCGGCGTTGCCGACGATGTATGACGACATCTGGTCGGAGCTGAAGCACAACGACGAAACCATCACGAGTCCGGTGCCCGACCTGCGGCACCGCAAATGGGCGGGTGTGCTGGCGGGTCACATTGTCAACCTACACGATCCGGCCGACGCGGTGCCGTATCGGGTGGGCAGTCCGCGGCTGATCGGTGAAATGATCGGCCACTGGAAGGATGCGGGCATCTTCACCGGCGCGTGGTTTTATCCGCCGCAGGCGTGGATCTGGCCGGGCACGCTCGATCTTGATGCCGCGGGCAATGACGCCGGACTCAATGCCTGGGAGCGTGATCCGCTCTGGCACGAATTGGAGGGCCGCTACCTGTGGCGGGCAGGGCGAGATCCGGTGGCGGAGACGGCGTGGGCGGCGGCGCGACTCGGGCGCAAGTTCGGTAACCCCGACGTCGGCGCGCTGTTGGTGCGCTGGTATGATCTCACCGGTCCGATTCTCCCCGGATTGCAGAACCTCACCGCGGTGCGCTTCGGCAACTTCTTTCCGGTGTCGATCGCGTGGGTGCAGGCGCAGGTGGACGACATTCTGAGCTATCGCACCACGATCGACGACACGCCGCTGGACGGCCCGACCGGCCTGACCAATCAGCGTTACTACAGCCGCCCAGTCGATGCGTATACAGTAAGTCGATACGCGGAGAAACACGGCGCCATCGGTGACGAACGACGGAGCCTGCCCGTTGCGCAGATCGCTGCGCTCGAAGCCGCGGGTGAGGCGTTGCCGGCCGGCGTGATGCGGGCCGACCTGCTGGTGAGCGAATATCTCGACATGGCTTACGAAGCTCGCGAAGTGGCGCGCGCGGCGGCCGCGTTGCCGTCGAACGACGCGGCGGAGTTGGCGCGCTTCGTGAGCGACAGTGAATGCCTGGTCGCGACGGTGCGGTTTTATCGGATCAAAGTCCTGGCCGCGCAGGCCAAGCGCATGTTCGAACTCACGCGCGGGGCGCGTTACGCGGAGACGTTGCGCGCGCTGATGACGGAGTCGGTGCCGGCTTACGAGACGATGATGGCGACCGCGAGTCGCCACTACGCCAAAGGCTCCTCGATGTGGGATGCGAAACCCTGGCAACGCTGCCTCGACGAAAAAGTCATTCCCGACCGCGACGCGCAATTGGCGTGGTTGGCGGAGCAGGGGTTTTAGGACGAATTCGATCGGCGCGTCGCCGCGGCGGCGCGCTGCGCTACGGCACGACGTGGCCGGTGGGCTGGAGGTCTTTGAAATCCAGCGCGTCGCCGCTGGCCGGATCGAGGCGCGCGGTTTGTTCGTCGACCTGACGTCGCAGCACGATGTCGATGTAGAGCGTGGTGTTGGGATCGACAAAGTCGTCGAGCGCCTTGGCGTTGGAACGAAACTCGGCCGGCAGGTAGTAGCCGAAACCGCGATCAGGACGGGCGGCGATGCGGAAGCCGAAGACCGATTCGGGCACCTTCATCATCGCATCGAAATCGAGGTAGAACGTGATGCGGTGGCGGGCATGTTTGTTGGCCTGCTTGTCGACAAAAAATCCCCGCGGCAGGCGGTCGGGATCGTAATTGGTGCCGAGAAGAATCACATCGTAGTCGGGCACAGTCGCGCCCTGATCGTCGGTGACTTGAAACACGATCTGGAAAAACCGCCGGCGTTGGCCGCGTCCGTTTTGTTCGGCGTCGGTGGCCGCGGCCCAGTCGGTGGCGAGCTTGTCGTAGGCGGTCGCGGTCTTGACCGCGAGCGCATCAAGAATGGCGCCGACCACGGGCTTCTTCGCGGCATTGGCCGGGGTGGGGCTGCGCATGATGCCGAGCTTGTCGCCGGAGTGGGAGGCGTCGGGCACGACGAGAAACGGGCAGGGCGTCGAGCAGCGCAGTTTGCCATCATAGCGCAACAGCGTGGCCACGCCGCCACCGGCCATGGTGACCGTCTGCGGCCCCTGGCGCAGCGTGAGCCAGGAGTAGTCGAGGTTGGCCGCGGCGACGCGCACGACACCGTCGGAACCGACTTCACCCGTGTAACTGTTCACATGGTCGTAGAGTTTTTTGTCGATGGTTTCACCGCTGAGCACGAAGGGGCGGAAACCGGTGGCGCCGCCGGTCGGACGATAGTCGAGCCAGGCTTCGTTGAGCTGACGTCCGCCGGTGCTGCCGAGTTCCAGCCATTCAAGAATGCCGGTGCCCGGCTCGATGCCCTGGAACCACGCCTTGAGTCGGCCGACGCGGGCGCTGCCGAGCGTGGCGAGCGCGCTGCCGTGGTTGGCCGGTGCGAGCATCACGAGCTGGGCCAGCGGGCAGTCCTTGAGATGGGCGGCGCCGTAGTAGCGCTCCATCCAGCAACGCACGACGGGCGCGCCGGTGGAGTGGGTGATGCAGGCAAACTCCGCGATGCCGTCGGCGCGTTCGCTCTTGGGCGCGGGCAACGTTTCGCGCAGCGCCTGGTTGAAGGCGCGCACCACGTCATCCATCCGCACCTCGTCGCGAAAGCTGACGTAGCGGCCGAGGTGGATATCGATCAATTCGAGGGACAGCCCGCGGGCGACCGCCTGGGCGGCGAGGATTTTCGGCAGGTCTCCGTAGGTGTCCGTGCAGGAGACGCTCCATCCGTGAACGAAGATCAGTTTCACGAAGGCGGACACTGGCGGAAAATGCCAGTCGGTGGCAATTTATTCCGTGTTCCGAAGGGCCGGGTGAGGTCCCTAATCCGCGTGTTTCATGCTCCGATCATAAGCAGCTCGCGCATCGTGATTGTAGGGCTGCCGCTTGCGGCATGCCGCAGGCTGACGGTCGACTGCGGGGCAGATACGGCATGCCTCAAGCGGCGGCCCTACAGCGTGAACCATGCGGGCAAAAACAGGATCGCCGCCGCCCCGGAAACGGAGCGACGGCGATGGTGGGTTCCGAAGTTCCCTCAACCCCTTACATGTCGAAGGATGCGGAAAAGATGAACTGGCGCGGATCGACGATGCGGTAGGTGGACGCGTTGCCGTCGAGGTAGGCGCTGGTGGTCTGGAGGCTGCCGCCGTCTTCGAACGCGTTCTTCACGTTGATCTGGAAGCGGGCCTTCACCCGGTCGTTGAACAGGCGGGTGGTGTAGCTCGCGAACAGGTCGACGAAGGTTTCGGCCGGAGTGTAGATCGGGCGGTAGGTATCCAATTCCAGGATACTATTCTCGGGCAGGGAGAGATCGAGCGACTCGTCATAGCCGAGGCCGTAGAAGCCGATGTTGCCCTTGTCGATCCAGCGCACCGAACCGCCGACGCTCATCTTCTTGAGGATGCTGTTGTCGGTGATGCCGTCGAAGCTGAACTTCGTGTTGAACTTGGCCGAGTATTTGCGCATCTGCGGACGCGGCCGGCCGACCAGGGCGCGGAAGGTGGCCATGGGCGAGTTCACGTTGGCGGCGTAGCGATCGGCCGGCGACTGGGAGGAGTCGTAGTTTACCAGGGTGCGGAATTCCTGGCCCACGATGTTCCAGAAGAGCAGGTGACCGGTGGGGCCGACCGGGAGGTGGGAGTAGTCGCCCTGGAGCGCGACGGGACCGCCGGCACTCTCGTCTTCCGGCGTGCTGAGAATGTCGACCGGCGTGTAGGTGGTGCGGGTGAAGCGCGGGTCCTCGATCGTGGTCCACACCGGCACGCGGGCGTCGAAATACTCGTCGACGGCGGAACCGGCGGCGGTGTTGACCGATTCCATCCGGGTGACAGATGCGCTGACCGTCCAGTTGCGGGTCGGGTTGAAATAGATCTCCAACTCGTCGCCGGTGGATTCCATGTCGTTGACCGCGGCGTAGGTGTTGTTGGCCACGATTTCCTGCAGACCGACGTATTGGTCGAGCGGCATCTGCAGCCCGGCGGCCATGATGTCGTCGGGCGGTGTTTCGCCGTCGAGATAACCGAGCCAGCCCTTGACGTGTTTCATCAGGCTCTGGCGGTCGTTGGCGACCAGACCGTCCATGCGCAGAATGCGCTGGGCCATGGTGCTGATGTCGCCGTTGCGCAGGGCCAGTTGCTTGGTGTCGTAGTGGACGTAGCGCAGGGTGAGTTTTTCATCAAACAGGCTGACCCAGAAACCGAGATCCTTGGTGGTGCCGGTTTGATTGGGCAGCTGATTGAGGAACAGGTCGTAGGCCGGCCCTTGGGCGATGAAGTTGTCCGCCGTGTTGTAGGTGAGGCTGAGACTGCCGACCATCTCGGCGAGGAAGCGGGTAAAGCCGCTGCCGTTTTCGGCCCGGGAAGTGATGAACTCCAGATCGCGGAAAGGACGGGCGACGATGGAAATGTTCTCCGTCTTGCCCTCGGCGGCGCGCCAACCCTCGTCCCACTGGTTCGAAGCGGCGAAGTCGTATTCGCGGAGATCCGCGGTGAGCTTGGCGAGCGGAGCATTGTGATCGAGCACGCGGTCTTCGCGCAGACCGAAGGTGCCGACGAGTTTGCCGTCGAAGAAGGTGCTTTGGAGGATGCCGCCCATCGTCTTGATGACGGTCTGGCGGTTCGCGCCGCCGCCGCCGGCGTCGGGACTGGGCGTCCAGCCAATGGCGGACGGAGCGAAATTCATCGCGGACGAAGACGAGCCCCAGACGAAGGGCAGGCTGGTGCCTTCGGGGAAGTAGGCCGGGCCGTATTCGATGCCGCCGCCGACGGTGTCGCCCACGTAGTAGTATTCGTGAGTGCGGGCGTAGTTGCCCGGCGCGATCGGGTAGATCGGGTCAACGTTGCTCTGGGTGCGGTTGCCCAGCGGCGTGTTCAGGTC
>CBINJL010000037.1:0-11418 GCA_966250925.1 uncultured Opitutus sp.
CCGCGAACCGTCGGACGAACGCGCCACTCCGAAGTAGGCCGCGCCCGGACTGAAGGCGGCCAGCACCCGGGCTTCCCGCGCTTCCCGTTCACGATTCAAGGCCGCAACCTCCTCCGCTGTCGCCGGCTCAAGCTCGATCTTCAAACCACTGCCGAGCGCGGAAAACTTGCCTTCATCCCAGCCGAACACCCAGTCGATACCCCAGAGATTGAACACGGGATCGTCACCGGCTTGATGCTTTAGCTCATCGGGACTCGAGAGCCGCAACGGTCGTCCGTCGTTTTGATGACGGTTCACCCGCAAGGTGCCGGTAAACGTCCGGCTGGCATCCCGATCCACCGCCTTGATCTCGGCATCGAACAGATGCTCCGCGCCCCGCCGCGCTCCAATCTCCAGCAGATACCGCCCCGACAACCCGTCCGACCGCCGCACCGCCAGCACGTGATACACCTGCCCTTCCGTCAACGCCGCGCGCAGCGCGTTTTCCTCCGCCTGCCGGGAGGCGACATAGGCCGTCGCGTCCTCCGGCGACAGGGCCCGCAGCCGGTAGCGGGCGCTGGTGCCGCGCCCCCGCCACGCTTCGCCATCCAAGGTCATCTCAATGTTCCAGTCCTGCTCCAGCCGCAGCAGCCTGCCGCCGTTCATCCGGGCGTCTTCACGCCGCGTGGACCACGTCACGCGCCAATGCCCGGCTTCCTTGTCGAGCTGATAAGTGGCCCGAAACTTCCGGGCGTCACTCCACGAACCGTCGTCGCGCATCCATCCCGCCATGGTCCCCGCCGCCGGATCGGATTCGGTGATCTCGAACATCAACGGCTCGGGTTGCGAAAAATTGCTTTCGACCTCCCCGACATACAGCCGGCCCGGCGCCACCAGCGCCAGCAGGCGTTCCCGCTGCGCCGCCAGGCGCGCCGCCGCTTCGTTTTCCCACTGCGCCTTGGCCGCCTCAATTTGGACCCGCAAGGCCACTCGCGATTGAGCCCAGCGGCGCAATTGCTCTTGTCCTGCCTCCTGGGTAACCACGATCGCTTCCTCGGAAAACTTTGCCCGCACTTTGCCGTTGTCACGCGGTGCCGCCCCGCTCTGCCAATCACGAAAATCCATAACCCACTGCTCGCCCACACGGGTGGCGTGAACTTGAACTGAAACCGGCCAGGTCGACCCCTTTTCCAAAACCCGCTTCAACATCAGTGGCACCGGCGCAACTGAATCGGCGGTCAGCCCGGCGGCCGCGAGCCATTGCCCCGCCTTCGGGTCGCGGAGTAATGCATCCACCGCCGTCACCGCATCCCAGTCGACCAAGCCCGGCTTTTCCGCTGCGAGGCTCTCCAGCGATTGAGTTTCATAATAGTCTGCAGTGGGCGAAAGCTCCAAGGCTACTGCCAATGTCGCTGCGTCCCCCTCCACTGACAGAACTTCTCTCGTCATCACGACGGCAGTGGAATTCGCTTTCGCCAAACGCTCGGCCAATGCCGCCTCGATCTCGCCCTTGCCGGGCGCCTGCTCCGCCCGCTGCAGCAGGCCCAGGCCCACCACCACCAGCACCGCGGCGAGCACGCTCACCGCCACCCACTTGCCCGCCCCGCCACGACGCGGCGGCGGCGGAACCGGGGCCGATGACGCCGGCGGCGCCGGCGGTGCGGGAGGAGGTGGTGGTGGCGGAGGCGGAAACGAAGCAGCGGAGTTTTCGGACATAGTCAGTTGAAGCAGTTGGAGGTGAAGCAGGAGGAAGCAGAGGAATCCCAGACCACCGCGGCGGCATTCCCACCGCGGTTCGACGCGTTGCGACTCAGCGTCGCGTGGCCAGCAGACGCGGCAGCGCCAGAACCGCCCGCACCAGGTCGAGCAGGAGGTATTGCATCAGGAAGGTCGCCCACGCCACCAGCGGCACCAGGCAGGCCCAGATGAGCACCATCGCCCCCGTGAGTCCGCCGCTGCGCCCGAGCACCAGCGGCATCGCCGCCCCACCCGGCATCAGCGCCGTCCACCCGTGCAGGCTCCGCCCGAAACGCGGATCGATCATCACCAGCACCAGCATCAGCGCCCCGGCAAAGGCCAGCAGCGCGAACAGCAGCGGCGCCAGCCGCAGCACGATCTTGAAGAAAAACGAGATTACGCCGATCGCCTCTTCGCCCGCACTCACCGCGCCGACTTCGATGTTGAGACTGGCCGGATTAAACGCCAGGCCCGCCACCAGCACCCAGAGGAAAAACCACAGCACGCCGGGCACGAGCGGCAGAATCGAGCCCGCCGAGCCCGCCCCCGCCAGGCTGAGCAGGAGCGACCCCACGGCGGCAAACAGCGCCCCCACGCCCATGATCTCGAAAAATGCCTTCGACCCCACCCGGGTGGGATTCGAGGCCAGCAGGCCGTCCCCCGCCGACAAAAACCGCAGCGCCGCAAACTGCGCCAGGGCCACCCCGACCGCCGCCGCCAGACCCAGCATCAGCGCCGACCAATCGCCGGTGCGGACCGCTTCGAGCAGCGCCGCCAGCACCGTAAGCCCCACGCCACTCAGCACCAGCCAATGCCCCGCCGCCACCGCCCGGGCCATGCCCTTGGTCACGCGCTCCGGCGTGTAACGCCGCCCCAGCGCCTCGACCGAGCGCCCGATCGCCCGCGCCAGCACCGTCGAGGGGCTCGCGCTTTCGACCGTGGTTTCCTCCGTCCGGGCTTGCGCGGCCGGCGCCGCTGTCGTCGCGGACGCGGACGCCGCCGCCGTCACCTGCGAGAGGGGTTCCCACCTTTCCGTGCCCACCGCCGCCACCAGGGGATCGGCCTCGATTTTGCCCGTCCGGGCGAGTTCACGAATCTGGTCAAGCGACGACGGACCTGCCGTCGTGCGATCGGAGTTGAGGTAGTAGTAGTGCATGGAGTTGAAGAAAGACCGGAGCTGGGCCTGACCGGAAACCGGCCGACCCAAGGGGGAAGCTCCTGTGAAACGCAGCCCGACCGCCTAATATTCAGAAAATTTCCGAACTTTTTTAGTTTTCATCGGTTACGTCGTAGATTTCTACCAGAGCGACGCCGGAACCGCCCTCTTCCCCTGTGACCAGCACGGTGTAAGCACCGGGGGAAAGCGTCAGGACACACGCGGGCTCTTTATCGACCACCGGGCGGTAATCCTTTAGATGATTTTTCAGGGCCGTGTTTTCGGGCGTATCCCAATCGGCGTTTTCGTAGATTTTTTCGGTGCCGCGATAGACTTCGATCTTCGGGTCAGCCAAGGCGCCCTCGATCCCGTAGGCGGTCAATTCCGGGCCACGGGCGCGGATCACCAGCGTGCGGGTCTGGTTGAGCACCACGCCACCGATCATCATATCAGCGGGACCGTTGCCGACCACGCCTCGGGTCGAGACGTTCGCCAGCCGCGAGCGGGAGAAGGTGTCAGCGGCATACACTTCGATGATGCCGATGCCACCCTTGCCCGCGTCTTCGACCACGGCAGTGTAGGCGCCGGGCGGCAGGGTCGCGACTACGGCAACTTCGTTGTCGTTGGTCGGAGCCAGCCCGTAGCTCTCCACCATGCGCCAGCTTCCCTGATCTTTCCAGTCGGCCACCCGGCCGACCAGATCACTGGCGCCATTGATGGCGCGGTAAAGAGTCACGGTCGGGTTTTCGGCTGCGTCACGCACACCGTAATCCGCGAGGAACGGACCCATGCCGCGAATCACCACGCGCATGGGCTCGGCGCCCTCGATCACGAAGCCACCGATCAGCACATCCGAGCCCTTGCCGATCTTGGCACGGGTCGAGAGGTTCGCAACCGGCGACTGGCTCACGTAGTTGGCCGGAGCCACCACGCGCTCATCGAACACCGTGAACTCCCATTCCACCGTGCGGGGAGTATCATAGATACCAGCCGGAGGAACGTAGCCCGCATATTCGTCTTGGAAGATGCTGACTCCACCAAGGTTGATGCTCGAAAACCTCACGCCCGAGACGCGCACGCGAAAGTGCATGTCAGCCAGCAACGGCTTGGGAGGCATGTAGCCGTTCTGGCCTTCGCCGCCCGGCAGATCGAACGCGATGCGGTTCGATGGGTATTCGGCGTAGCGCACAATCGCCTCGACCGGCTCACCATTGCGCCAGACCTCTACGGTAGCATTGCGGAAATCGACGGTCGCAGCGTGCTGGAACTCCAGCGAAGCGCGGATATAGGCGCTGCTGTAGTAACCGATGATTCCATCCGCGACAAAACCACGGGCCGGATAGACGCTCACGTAATCGACCGGATCACCCCGACGCGGGTTAACCGCTTCGGGAGCATCCCAGCCGGTGAGACGAACCACGCCGGTCTCCCCTGCACGCAGGAAACCACCAGTGACGGCCAGACCTTCCGAAACCACGGCTCCGGGAGCAAAGTGAACCGCACGACTCAACACTTGCTGGCGGTGGCCCACCGCAAAATTGATGTCAGTGCCATCCGCAAGGAGACCTTCGATACCGATCACGCCGGTGCCCCCAATCATACCCACCGCACCCTGCGCAGCCAACTCATTATAGCCTTCCCAATCCGGGGTTGGCGTATGGCTGTAGCGCCGGTTGCGCACCATCAGGAGCGCCGCCGCCTGCGAAGCAGCAAGGTGGGTGTCGTCGTGGTGGGCGAAGGTCGCGGCCACGTCGCTGCTGACGTAGCGGTTGAGATTCACCCAACGCAGCATCGCATCGCGATAGGCGAACGGGGTCATGCCGCCGTCGCCCGTGGTGAGGTTCGGCAGAGCCGTGAACTGGAAATCCTCCCACGCGGTCTGCTCAACCGCCGGAGTGAAGATGGTGTAGAAAACATCCTGCGCCTCGGCGCGGTTGCTGTTGTCGAAATTCCACCACTCCGGCCGGTCGGTATCCTGCCAAGTGCCCAGACGCGGAGTGAATCCCGCGAAGCGGTCAGCCGAGGACAGGCCAGCGTAATCCGGATCATCAAATATCGAGACGGCCGCCGGCTGCGCATCGGCGATCGAAACGAGCGCCAGCGCGGCAAACAGGGTAAATTTGGCAACGGCGGGCGAAACCCGGACAGGAGCACGAGACATAACCGCTGCCCATGAGTCATGCCACCGGCTTTGAAAACCCTAAACTTTACCCATTTCCCGCAGTCGCCCCCGGCCCCGTCCGCCTTCACCGCACCGCTTTTCCCATTTGTCACGTATTACGTGACAAGTGGGTTTCCCCGGGCCCTCTCCCCAGCGGGAAGACGACAGGCTCCTTTGTCACATAATACGTGACAAAAGGGTGAACTTGGCCACGCCGTTGCCAGGGGGTCTTCCCGTAGCGCGGGGCTTCAGCCCGCGCTCCCACGCTGTTTCCGCATCCCGCCGCGCATCCGCCCCCTCGTCCTCATTCTCATCCTCGTTCTCGTTCTCGTTCTCGCTCTCAAAACCGCTCCGCGCCGCCATGGCGCGACACCTATCGTCCTAAACTCCGCAGTTTAACCGCAGGGCACAGAGATCCGAGTGAGAATCTGCCCAATCCGTCGCAGCCGAATTCACCCGTTGGGTGAACGCCTGCACCGTTGTTGATCTCCTTGCCGCCTTTTTTGCGGCTTTGCGGCTTCGGGTCTTGGCGTTAAACATCAATTGCGGAACAGAGGATCATCCTCCCTCCGCCGCCCGCGCCACGGCGGCGGATGTTTCCTCCAAACCGCCGTTGAGGCCGTCGCGGCGATGCACGATCTCGCCCTCCCGGTCGAGCACGGTGATCAGGTTGGAATGCGAAAACATGCCGTCACGCTCGCGTTTGTATTTCACGCCGAGCAGGGCGGCGAGTTCGCTCACCGCGTCGTCGCTGCCGTGCAACAGCACCCATTGCCCGTCGAGATGACGCTGCGTGCGGTAGGCATGCAGGGCTTCCGGGGTGTCGCGCATCGTGTCGAACGTCACCAGCACCAGCGCCACGTCGTCGCGGATTGCCGCCGGCAGCCCGTCACGGATGCGGGCCATGTCAGTCACCAGCATCGGGCAGGCATGACCACAGGAAGCGAAAAACATCGTGAGCACCACCGGACGGCCGCGGAGTTGCGTCAGGGCAAAGGACTCGCCGCGGTCATCGGTAAAAGTGGCGTCGAGTTGATAGAGCGAAAGCTCACTGAGCGGCACGGCGGGCGCGACCGGCACGCAGCAGGCGGCCGGTTCGTCGGCGGCAAGGAACGGGGCGGCGGACAGGAGCGCGGCGCCCAGCAGGGCAACGGGGAGTTTCATGGCAAATCGGAGCGGGGAGACGGCGGGGGTGAGGACGGGATGTCGGCCGGATCGGCCGCTGCGGGCGGCAGATCGGCCGCACAGCGAAAGCCGAGTGAACTGGTGGTGTTGCGGGCGACGAGGGAACTGCGCAGCGCCATGCGCATGAAGGCCGGGTAGTCGCCGGTGTCGCGGGCGCCGACGGACCCGGCCGAGCAGAACAGGTTGCGCTCCAGGCCGCCGTCGGCCCGCGATTCGCCCGTGACCATGGCGGTGTTGAAATCCGCCACCCACTCCCAGACGTGGCCAAACAGCGCGCGCACCCCGAGGGCGTTGGCGCGGGCGTC
The DNA here is from genome assembly GCA_966250925.1 of uncultured Opitutus sp. Classification (GTDB taxonomy): domain Bacteria; phylum Verrucomicrobiota; class Verrucomicrobiia; order Opitutales; family Opitutaceae; genus Actomonas. The sequence continues at coordinate 6,524 of CBINJL010000037.1, forward strand.
GGTGACGGCAGGCAGCACGGCCGGGGTGGGTTGCGCCAGCCAGCGGTAAATGTCGGCGGTCAAGGTTTCGTCAGCCTCGGCGTCGGGACCGTCGTAACCGACCGCGGCGGCGCGTTCCCACTCCGCGGTGGTGGGCAGCCGTTTGCCTTTCCAGCGGGCGTAGGCGCGGGCGGCAAACCAGGACACCTGAACCACCGGCGCAGCGGCCGGCGCTCGCGGCCCGAGCTTGAGGTCGCCCGCCCAGTGCCGCAGGTAGGAATCGTCGGCAAACAGCGGGCCCACCTGCGACCGACGCCACTTGGGCTGGGCGCGCACAAAGGCGAGGTAGTCGGCGTTGGTGACCGGCAGGACGTCGAGGCGAAACGCCGCCACCGGCAGCGTCACCGGATCAGTCGGTCCCGTGAACAGCGGCCGGTAATCGCCGGCGGGGATCGCGACCATGCCCGGGTCAGGATCGGGCGGCGTCGCTTCCGCCGTCCGTGCGCCGGGACTCCACGCCAGCGCCGCCAGCCCGAGGACGGCGGCGCGGCAAAGACGCAGGAGTGAACGACGGACGGAGGCGATCATGGCGGCGGAGGAGGCGTGGGCGGCGGCGCGTTCCTCACAGGGCTTCGCTCTTCACGCGTCGCACGTCATCGACCGAGACGGTGCCGCCGTCGTTGCCCCAGGCGTTGAGGATGTAGGTGAGCACGTCGGCGACCTGCTCCTCGTTGAGCTGATCCTGCGGCGGCATGGCGCTGTTGTAGGTCTCGCCGTTCACCGTGACGGGACCGGTCATGCCGTTGAGCACGACGCGGATGGCGCGGCCCTTGTCCTCCAGCAGGTAATCCGAACCGGCCAAGGGCGGAAACACCTGCGGCAGGCCCTGGCCGTCGGGCAGGTGGCAGGCGAAACACACCTGCATGTAAACCTGTTTGCCGCGGGCGATCTGCACTTCTTGAGTGAGCGCGGCCAGGGTCGGATTGTTCTTCATCTCCTCGGCGATCCTGCGCTCCAGCTCGTCCTCGCGCTGCTGCGCCTCGGTGCCGGCCTCGGCCTGATCGCCCAGATAAATCGCGTCGATTTCCTTGCCCGAATAGATCACGCGGTCAGCGGGACCGGAAACTTTGAGCATGCCGATCGCGCCCTTGTTGAAGGCCCGCGACAAGGCGTGATCCGCCAGCACATAGGTGCCCGGCACGTCGACCTTGAAGTCCATCACCGCGGCGCCCCCCGCCGGCACGGTTGTGGTCTGCACATTATGCATCGGCGTGAGAAAACTGCCCTCGGGATAAACCGTGTCGAAAATCTCACCGATGAGATGAAACGACGCGGTGAGGTTGGGTCCGCCCACCCCGAAGTAGAGTCGCACCGTTTCGCCCACTTCGGCGGCAAGAGCGTTGTCGCCGGTCAACGCGCCGACGGCACCGTTGAACAGGACATAGGTCGGCCGCTCGTCGATGGATTTCGCCATGTCAAACGTCTGCAACCCGGATTCGCCGTAACGGCCCTGGGTGTAGAAATCGCCCTGCATCACGTAGTATTCGCGATCCACCGGTGGCAGCCCCTCGGCCGGCTCGACCAGGATGAGGCCATACATGCCGTTGCCCACGTGCATTGGCACCGGCGCGGTGGCGCAATGATAGATGAAGATGCCGGGATTGAGGGCCTTGAAAGTAAATTGCGAACTATGTCCCGGCGCCGTGAACGACGACGTCGCGCCGCCGCCCGGCCCCGTCACCGCATGCAGGTCTATGTTGTGCGGCAGCTTCGACGACGGATGGTTGTCGAGATGAAACTCCACCACATCGCCGACCCGCACACGGATGAACGTTCCCGGCACCGTGCCGCCAAACGTCCAGAACGTGTAGGTCGCGCCATCGGCGATGCGGGCCTCGAGTTCGCGCACCTCCAGCCGCACCACCACCTTGGCCGGGTGACGCCGCGTGATCGGCGGCGGCACGTGCGGCGGCGCAGTCAGCACGGCCGTCTCGACCGGCAACTCGCGAATGCCGGGCAAATCGCCCACCGGCCCTTCAACCGGCCCAGGAGTTTCGGAGGCGACAAGGAGGGAACCGACGCCGCAGAACGCGGCGACCGTTCCGAATAGAAACGAACGATGAATGGTCATGGCGGGTGCAGGTGAAAACGGTCGGTCAGGAGGAGGAGATTACGCCTCTTCAACTCGGGTTGCAACCATCGCGGCAGCAACCCGGCTGCGAAAAAACGACAGGGACATTGTGGCGCTCCCCCGCCCTCGGGCGAATCTTCAATTGCAATCCCGTGTCGCTTTCGCCCCCCCGCACCGTGCCTAGGGCGTCGGTTGTCCGAGTCGTGTCCCGCCTCTTCTCGGTCTCATTCTCGTAATCGTTCTCGTTCTCGCCGCCCTTTCTCCCGCCACGCCGGTCCCTGCTCTCCCGAGCAGGGCTACCTCGGCATGGCGGCTCAGCGGCCGATTTCGGTGGTGGTGACGCCGCCGATGGGGCGATCCGAAACCGTGAAACTCAACCGGCCGCTGCTGTTGGACCGGGCGGCGGAAAACTCCACCAACAGCGCCCGCGTGCGCGGCAGGATCGTCGACGCCAGCACGGTGCCTTCGTGGTGCCAGAGGATCTGACGACTTCCGCGGTCATCGGCTTCATAAATCGACACATCAACGATCACCGGCGAATCCACCGCAAAGTGGATGCGATCGCCCGGCGTCACTTCGAGACGTTGCGTGGCCACCACGTTGAGATCCTGCCGGTCGCCTTCGGCACTGAGGTTCGTGTTGCCCACGTCGATTTGGTAAGTGACCGGATAGTTCACCCTCGGCACGTGACTGGACGTAGCGCAACCGGTGGCCAGCAACAGGCCGGCCACGAGCGGAAACAGGACAAACGCAGGTTTGAGAAGGAGACGAGATTTCATGGTCCTCCTGCCATCGCAACGTCCGGGCCAAGATCACCGTCATGATCCGCAATCCCTTCCCCTTAAATTGCTTAACCGTTCCACTGCGCGTTTCCCCGGTGCGATTGGCCCCATCCCTTCCCGGCTTTTCGCCCGACCCCATTCGGTGCGCTGGTGCAGATTGCACCAATGGCACGGCTGCAAAACGCGCGGCGTCGTGTAACGCCGCGTCCCTTGCATTGCCGCGCCGACTGCGGCAGGGTCTCGCCCCACATTCTCATGAAGAAACTCCTGCTTATCCTCGGTATCCCCGTCGTGCTGTTTGGCATTCTCGCGCTGATGAGCATCGGCACCTACAACGGCCTCGTTAACAAGGAACAGGCCGTCGACGCCCAATGGGCTCAGGTGGAAAACGTCTATCAACGCCGCGCCGATCTCGTGCCCAACCTCGTCGCCACCGTCTCGGGTGCGGCCGATTTCGAAAAGTCGACCCTCACCGCCGTTACTGACGCCCGCGCCTCCGTCGGCCGCGTGCAATTGCCCGCCGGCGGCGCGCCCACCGACGGCGCGGCTTTGGCCGAGTTCGAACGCGCCCAATCCCAGCTCGGCTCCGCGCTTTCCCGCCTGCTCGTCACCGTGGAACGTTACCCGCAGCTCACCGCCACGACCAACTTCCGCGACCTGCAGGCCCAGCTCGAAGGCACGGAAAACCGCATCGCGGTCGAGCGCGGCAAATACAACACCGTCGTCCAGGACTACAACGCCTCCATCAAACGTTTCCCCGCCGTGCTCCTCGCCGGTCTCTTCGGCCACGACGCCAAGGCCTACTTCCGCGCCGATCCCGGCGCCAACCAGGCCCCGAAAGTCGACTTCGGCGGCTGAGGTTTGGAATTTAACAGAAGGCAACGAAGGACAACAAAGCCACTCCGCCGCGGTGTGTTTTTCACAGGAGAAAACAGAGGAAAACAGAGCCGATCCCACGACGTATCCAATGTATAACTACCTTTGTTACCTTCGTTCCCTTCTGTAAATAACCCCGCCCCTTCCGCTCATCCGTGTGAATCTGTGTCCATCCGTGGTTAAAAATTTTATCCTGTCCTTTCGCCTCTTCGCCCTGGTCTTCCTCTGCGGTGGCCTCGCCCTCGCACCGGCCGGAGCCGAAACGATCCCGCCGGCACCGACCGCACATTTCAACGATTATGCCGGCCGTATCTCGCCGGGGGTCGTCCGCCAGCTCGACCGGCAACTCGAAGCCTTCGAACGCGAAACCTCCAACCAACTGCTCGTTGCCCTCTATCCGCGAATGGATTCCGAGTCGTCGGTTTTCGACTACACCCACCGCGTCGCGCAAAGCTGGCGCGTGGGCCAGGCCGATCGCAACAACGGTGCCGTGCTCTTCGTATTTCTGGAAAACCGCCAAGTGTATCTGCAAGTCGGATACGGCCTAGAAGGCGCGTTGCCCGATGCCATCGCCAAACGCATCGTCTCCGACGAGATCGCCCCGCGTTTCCGCACCGGCGACTTTGACGGCGGCATGACCGCCGCGGTCGGAGCCATGATCGCCGCCACCCGCGGCGAATACACCGGCACCGGCCGCACCGCGGCCGACGCCCGCCGGGGTAAACGCAACGGCAGCGCGCTGGGCGAGTTTCTGTTCATCGGATTCATTGTCATTCTCAGCATGATCTTCGGCCGCCGTCGCCGCCGGGTCGTGCTCGGTCGCGGCTCGCACCTCGGCCGTTCGCCCGCCTGGTGGATCGGCCCCGGCATGGGCGGCGGTGGGGGATTTGGTCGCGGAGGAGGCGGCGGCTTTGGGGGTGGAGGATTTTCCGGCGGCGGTGGCTCGTTTGGCGGCGGCGGCGCCGGCGGCAGTTGGTGAATCGCCTCAGCATTTATTGCCCACGAAATCACACGAAAAAACACGAAAGGAAAACCGATCAAAAACCATGAAGTCACGCCCCCCTGCCCCCCCGCCGGCAGACTTGGACTCTTCGCGGTTAAACCACCACCACCTGAATAATTTTCGT
>CBINJL010000038.1:0-11187 GCA_966250925.1 uncultured Opitutus sp.
GGGCGTTTCCGTTGCCGGCGGACAGTGCGGATTGCGCAACGGTGGTGGTGCTGCCGCCGGGCGTTTACACGATCGAAGCGAGATCGGTCAGCGGCGGCTCCGGCCGCGTGTTGCTGGAAACTTATGCGGTCGGCGGTTGAGCCGATGCGGCGGCGGGAGCCAGTATCCGTTTTTCCACGACAAAGGGTCCGAAGGGCAGGAGGGAGCCGAGGATGACCCAGCCGGTGCGTTTCCACGGCCAGTTTTCGTCCTCGACCTGGGCCTGCAAGGCGGCGGCGCAAAGCGCGAGAAAGAGGACGCCGTGGGCCATGCCGACGATCTTCACCGCCAGCGGTTGTCCGGCAAAATACTTCAGCGGCATGGCGATGAAGAGCAGGACGACGAAGGACCAGCCTTCGCACAGGCCAAGAAAACGGACGCGGCCGAGAGGGGTGGAAAGGGACATGGGGCTTCGGTTTAGGGACTGCGGGCCGGCTGGCGAGCAAAGCCGGTCGGGCTCGGGCCGATTGTCGGTCAGGATTGGCGCGGACCGGGATGATGCAGACGTCGTTTCGCGATGGAAAAGGTGAACCCGCCCAGCAGGTAGCCCAACCCGCACCAAGGCAGCACCGGCCAGTCGGTGTAAACGTGAGCGCAGCCCCCGAGGAAGGCGCCGATGAAGAAGGCCAGCGCGAGGAGCACCGGCATTTTTAGCTTCCAGCTTTCGATGGGCTGCCCTCGTAGACGCATACCGAGAGTCACGCCGAGATCGGTGAGTATGCCGGTCACGTGGGTGGTGCGAAGAATCGCACCGCGATAACGGGAGGCCAATGCGTTCTGCAGCCCACACACGCCGGCGGTGAGGCCGATGGCCAGGATTTCGTGGCGGTGGCGCAGTGGGGACGCCAGCAGGAGCAGCAGGCCCATGACGGAAAGCAACCCGCCGTAGGGGCGGCTGAATTCGAGTTGGGGTTGGTGCACCCAGAAGCCTGCTGCGGTGGCGCCGACGATGAACCCCACCGTGGCGGTGCCGACGCGCAGCAGCTCGCGCGAAATGCCGGTTCCGGTGCTGGCGAGACCGCTGGCGAAACGGGACAAGTCGCCCGTCAGGTGACTGACGCTGGTGCCGGTTTCGAAGAGAAACGTGACGTTGATGACAGAAGCTCCGAAGGCCAGCACGCAGCCGCCGAGGAGCACCAACCGGGGAGAGAAAATCTGCCTGGGCCGCATCGATGACGGGGATCAGTCGGGATCGTTTTCCCACAGGCGCGGGGTGGCGAACTCGAGGCTGTTGCCGGCGGGATCGCGGAAATAGATCGAGCGGGCGCCGTTTTCCCACGTGTGTTCATGTTCGATCGCTACGCCGGCGGCGATCAGACGGGCGCGCCAAGGATCGATTTCGGCACGTTCGACGGCCCAGCAAATGTGTTCCTGGCCGTGGCTGCCGTGACAGGGAATGCCGCCGGGATCACATTGGGCGGTGGCGGCGGGATTGAAGATCAGCACCATGCTGTCGCCGCAGTGGAGGAAGACGTGACGATCCGGAGCGCGGGAATGAACCTTGAGCCCAAGCACGCGGGTGTAGAAATCGTGGGCCGCATCGAGGTCTTCGGCATAGAGACAGGTTTCCAGAACGCGCAGCGGGCCGGGTTTGGGCATGGGGCGACGTTGGCGGGAGCGGCGGCGCAGGTCGATGGATTTGCGTGAAGGGAATCGGCTCGCGGCGAGGCAGGCTTGCCAGCGGTCGCGGCGACGGGCATCGCTAGCGCTGATGGTTTGGATAATAGCGTGCGCAATCGGTCTCGGACTGGGCGGCGTGGGGCTGGCGTTCGCATGGGCCCTGCGGCGTCAGGTTTGCGTGCGGCGCAAAGACTGCTGCGGCAAAGGCTGCGGTTGCCTGTGGCCGGCGCCCACGCGGCGGGACTGAGCGACGGCGGGGCGGGTGGAGCGACCGCGGGCGCGTTCAGGATTTAAAGAGACGCGGATTGCCGCGGATGAAGGCCTGAATCCACTGCTCCAAAAACGATTTTGTGCCCCAGTTGCGCAAATAGCCGAAGCCCAGCACGGCGATGACGAGCGCGCCAACACTGTCGACAATGAGATCCCACATGGTGTCGGTGAGGCCGGAGGGGTCGCCGAACATGGGTTTCTGCATGTTGAGGCCGGCGATCCGGTCCATGGAGAATTCGAATATTTCCCAGAGTGCGCCGATGCTGACTGCGAACATGAAGGAAAAGAGCGCTACGAAGCCGGGAGTCAGGTGCACGGCGATGTCCTTTTTCTCGTTCAACACGTAGACGAGGAGGAACCCGACGATGCCGAGCAGAAAGCCGGAGGCGGTGTGCAGGGCGATATCCCACCACCAAATGCGGGTGTAGTAGCCGCGCACCTCGCCGAGAAAGAGGGAGGCGAACACGAAGACGGTGGCCATGCATTCGAATTCAGGGGGGATGTAGACGTTGAACCGCCGGCCGAGCACAACCGGGGCAAACGTCAGCGCGATGATGGCAAGGGTGGTGGCCAAGGTCAGCCATTGACGTTCGATCAACGCGAGCAACGCGCCGATCATCAGCACGCCTTGAAGGACCAAATTGAGCCGGCGATGCAGGAGGGAAGCATCCATGGTCGTGATGCTGCAGTCCGAGCCGATCTCGGCAATGATGCGGCGCGTGCAGTGGGTAAAAATCGACGCTCGGGGCGAAGGGCTGGCGGTGGCGCTGCAAACCCAGGCCCGGCCGGGATGGCGCGAGACAGGTTGGGGCGAAGAGGACGCGCGACCGATTATACCGCAGTTGGCCCGAAAGCGTCATTCCCAGCTCGGTGCGCTGGGCATTTGGTAGGAGCGAGAATCGGTGGCGTTCTGAGCGATGTGGTTGATAGTTGTCGCTGAGCGGCCGGTGGGGGCGGTGGATTCAAGCACCAGAAAGCGGTTGTAGCGACCCAAGGTTTCGTCCCAGATCCGGAAGCGAAATTCCATGCCATTGAGCTGGGCGCGGACATGATAGGAATGACCGGCCTCGGCAACGAATTCCAGCTGGGCGGCGGCATGTTTGAAGCCGTGGTATGCGGTGATTTCGATGGTGCGAATCCCGGGCAGGAGTTGCGCTTCGGTATCGGAATCAGCCACCCGGAGTGCGCGCCCATCGACCGCGACCAAACGGCCTTTGGCGCCGGCGTCTTCGCGGTGAATGGTGAGGTGGGCAGGCGTGCCGGCAATCGGGGCCGTCCGGCCGGCGCGAGTGTTGACCGAGTGATTGCAGCCGCTCAGGGCGATGCAGGCCATCAGGCCGAGGAGTAAGGCGGGGATTTGCATGGCGACTTTTCAGAGGTGGGAATCGGCGATCAGAGGTAAGTGAGGCTGGACTGCCCTCGCTGACGCGGTGTTCCGGATGGGAGGCAACTGACTCGGCGCGGCGTTGTGATTATGAGCTGCGATTGTCAAAGAATCGGGAAAGATTACGCATCGTAATGTCCCTGCTTGCGTCGGCAGACTTACTGCGCCGGGGGTGTCATTCTGTTGAGCCCGTTTGCTGAAATCCTGCGTCTGTCGTTGTTTATCGCGCTTCCTACCCTGGTCGTGATGGCGCTCATCGTGTGGGTGATCAAGCGGCAGCACGATCCGATGATTCTGGATAAAAAACGGGAACGGGAATATCGCGTCCGTCGGCGGGCGGATCGGCGAAAGCGTTGAACTGACTCTGCGGCAGTGGCGAAGCGCGCCGCTTGGTCTTCAGCGCGGGTCAGTTGCACATGGCCGTGATCCCTTCGTCGGACGCTGATAACATATGGCCAACTTAAAATAAGTGGGCTGGTTGGGTAATCTGCCCGATGGGCAGGAATCGGATGGAGTGTAAAAATAATGTTTATGTTCCGGCTCTTCCTTTTCGGCATCGGTGGGACCGTGGGTTCCGCCTTGTGGGCACAGGAGTTTTCGTTGTGGGGCACGCATGGCGCGGCAATTTCCTTTGATTCCGGCAGCGGCGTGCTGACCGCGATCACGGGCAACGATCCCAACTACCATTGGAATAAATCCAATTGGGCCGGGCGCACCGGCCTGAAGGCGTTTGCCACCACCGCGCATTTCAACGGCCAGACGGTGGAGGCGGCCATCAGCAGTCTCACTTGGGAGAACGTGTCGGGGGATTCCGGGGATGCGTATTGGAATATCATGGTCGAGGACGCGGGCGGTCATCGGGCGATTCTCGCGCCGCGTTACTACGGCGACAGTGCACTTGCCGTGAACGATGCCGGATTCGTGACCAACAACACCCGCAACTGGTATTCGGTCTTCGAAGCCGAGGCTGGCTGGACCGGGACCGCCAGCACCGGCTCGGGCGTCGCGACCTGGGACGACATCCGCAACCTTACGATCACCAGCGGTCCGTTCGCGGAGTTTCCCGATACTTTGACCGGAGCGGCGGAAGGGCAGGGCGATGCGCGTTATCTCCTGTCAAACTGGGCGGATTGGGCCGCGCAATCGGGCTCCAGCGGCGCGCATCTGCATGGCGTGTTGCTGACTTTTGGCCAGAGCACGGGCACAACGCCGGCGGTCACTCAAATCGGCAACATTCTGGTCAACGGCATAGCGCCGACTTTTGCGGAAAACCCGAATCGGGCGGTGGCCGCGCCCACCAGCGGCCCGGCGAGTTTCACGACGGCCGAGTCCGGCGCGCGCACCACTGTGGCGTTGGCGGCTTCCGTCAGTCTCGACAGTCTTACGGCCACGGGCGGAGCTGGCGACACCCGTGTGGTGTGGTCAGGTGGGGCCACGGTCACGTTGCCGGACGGTGTAGTGGCGCAGGCGGGTGACGGGGCGGAGTTCACCGGCCGCGGCGCCTTGGTCGGGAGTCTGGAAATCGCGGCGGGCGGATTGTTGAGCGGGGCGATCGCGGTGAGCGGCACGACCACGATCGGCGACGGCGGCGTGTTTGCGCCCGGTTTCTCGCCCGGTGCGAGTTACAGCGGTGGCGATCTGGTGCTGGCGGACGGCGGCACTTTGGTTTTCGAACTGGGCGGACTCACGGCCGCGACGGGGACTTTCACAAATCCCGCCCCCGGGAGCTTCGACCAACTGTTCTACGGCGGCACGATCAGCCTCGATGCCGGGGCGATTCTCGAGCTGGTCGACTATGGCGCCTTTGCGCCGTTGGTCGGGGATACGTTCAACCTGCTTTACGCCGATGGTGGCATCGCGCTCGACCCGGCCGTGCTGCTCGTGGGCTCGGGGGCGCTGGCCGGCTACGGGTTTTCGGCTCAGGTGCTGGAGGGGATTACCTTTGGCGGCGGCGGCAGTTACTCGGTGTTGCAGGTCACCACGGTCTCGGCGGTGCCTGAGCCGGCAACCGTCGGCCTGGTGGCGGGGGCGCTCACGCTGGCGGCGGCATGGACCTCGCGGCGGCGGAAGCGGTGTAGTTGAAAATAGGATACGGCGCTTCGATCAGTTCCGATAGGTGGAGTATTCGGCCAGCTTGCGGTCGAGGTCGACCAGGCGCGGGCCGGCGAAGGTCAGCACCAGTGTTTCCGTGCGATCGATTCGTTGCTGGTCGGGCACGGGTTCATCGACCCAGATGAGCTGGCCGGTCAACGGGTCCTCATAGGGGACGGCCTGCGTGGCGGCGGCGATGTCGCGATAAACGGGCGGATGGCGAAACGTGTAGGTCCAGGTTGACCGGCCGGAATCGGCCTTTGCGTCGTCGGCGGGTTCGCGTCGATCCGGTTCGCCCATCAATGCCAGCACCTGCGGCTGGTGCATGCCGATGCGAATCCACCGCGACCGCTGGGGCTTGAGGTGTTCGTCGGGCGGCGTGGCGGCGGCCTCGTCGATGGCGAGCGTTGCCGGTGCAGACGTGGTTGCAGTCGTCGGCGCAGTGGTGCACCCGCTGACGAGCGTGGCGAGCAACCCTGGAATCACGACCGAATGCAGACGAAAGCGGATCTTCATGGCGTAACAGCACAACCCCGCGGCGACGAACGTTCCTTCTTCGTGGGGCTCCTTTTGGTGGCAGGAAAATCGGTTCCATGTCACTCAATGTGCATAAAATTGCATTGACGGAGGTGAGACTATGCACATTTATGCAACAAAACGGCTCCTTTCCCCTGGAACACCCCGCCGTAGAACCATCCCAATCCCATGACCTACCCTGACCTTCGCCGCCGGGCTTGTGCGCTCGCCGGTCTGCTACTCGTTCCTGCGCTCGCGGCGCAGGAGACTGCCCCCGCTTCCGACGCCGCGGCCGCAACTTCCGAGGACGAGGCCATCATTGAGCTTTCGCCGTTCACGGTCGATAGCACGACCGACCGCGGCTACAAGGCGACGAACTCCATTTCCGGTTCGCGCATCAGCACCGCGATCAAGGAAATCCCCATGCCGATCGAGGTCATCACCGAAGACTTCCTCAAGGACGTCGGCGCCACCGATCTGCGCGAGAGTCTGCGTTACAGTGCCGGTGTGGTGCTGCAGTCGCAAAACACCCAGGGGGTTAACCAATTCTACGGTCCGGGCGGCGTGAACAATCCCGAGGGCGTCACCGCCGACAAGAACCAGACCACGATCAAACTTCGCGGCTACGTGACCGACGTCGTGTTGCGCGACGGCTTTCGTCGCCAGAGCTCGACTGACTCGGTCAACATCGGCCGCATCGAGGTCGTGCGCGGTCCAGCGGCGTTGCTCTACGGCATCGGCAACTTCGGCGGCATCGTGAACTACCTGCCGAAAACGCCGTCACGTGAAGCGGAGATCGAGCTCACTGCCAGCATCGGCACCGATGGTTTCCTGCGCGGCACGTTCGACACCACCGCACCGCTCGGTGGCGACGACTGGGGCGCGGCCTACCGCGTTTCCGGTGCGGTGCAGCAGACCGGCAATTACACCGAACTCTACGATGAGGAGCACTGGTTCATTTCGCCCAGCTTCTCCTTCAAGCCGTTCGCGAAAACCGACGTGTTGGTGGATTTTGAATACGGTGAACAGGAACAGACCGGCCTCGGATTCCTCTCCGTGCGCGCCCGTTCCGACATCAACGGTGTCGACCAGGCCGACCGCCTGCAAAGCTCCGGCTTCGTGCAGTTCGACGGCAAGGACCCGCGCACCTTTCGCTGGTCCGGTCCCGACACCTATCGCGACACCGAGCAGGCCAACCTCCGTCTTCAGCTCACCCAGGAGATCACTGAAAACCTCAACTTCCTCGTCGGCTTCAATGCTTCCGACGTGATCTTCAACACCCGCGACGTCAACGGTGCCATGGAGCAGAACATCGGTCCGGTTGCCCTGCGCGACACCATTCGCGTCGTGCCGATCGACTCCGCCAACGGCAGCAGCGAGTTCATCGAAACCGAGACGCCCAACACCATCTTCAAATACAACTGGACCGACTTCTACGAATACAGCAGCCGCGAGCAGATCCGCGCCGAGTTGAACTACCAGTTCGACCTCTTCGAGGATTCCAAGTGGCTCGGTGTCGAGAGCTCCATCCTGCTCGGCCGCTCCTACGAAAAGGCGGACAAACTCACCCGCCTCACCCGCACCAAGGACACGTTCTTCAACTTCAAGCGGCCGACCGACACGTCCTACATCCGTTTCGGCACGCAGGGCGATGGCACGCCTGACGTCGACATGGTGCGCATCAACCACATCGACTCCACCGGCCGCAATACCGGCGACTACGCCGTCTATCAGGGCAAGCTCCTCGACGACCGCCTCTCCATCGTCGCGGGCGTGCGTCGTGACCGCAACGACTTCGAGGTCGGGCAGGACACCTTCTATCCGACCGTCGACAGCACCTACAGCCGCCGTCCGGTGCAAAAGGAAGATACCGCGCAATATGGCGCGACCTTCCGCCTCCTGCCGCAGGTCAGCGTTTACGCGCTGAAGTCCGCCGGTCTCCAGCCCAACTTCGACGGCCTGCGCGATGCCGCCGGCGATCCGCTCGGTCCGGTCGAAGCGCGCAGCGAGGAGTTCGGCCTCAAGATCGATCTGCTCGACGGCAAGATCTCGGGCACCATCAGCAGCTTCAAGATCGAGCGTAAAGGCGTGCCGTTCGGCCAGTGGTGGATGCCGACGCTCAAGGGCAACTTCGACGAAAGCCGTCCGATCATTTACAACGTCGGCAACTTCAGCCCCGCCTCCGCGCCCGGCGGCTCCAACGGGGGCAACGGCGCGGCCGACGCCGCCCTCGCCGAGTGGAATGCGGGCGTCGCCTCCGGTGCGATTTACCAATACGACGTCAACGGCACCACGAGCTGGTATGTGAACGCTTCCGAAGCGACCGGCGCGGCCTACCTCGATCAAGTCTTCAACCTTACCAAGACCACGCATCCGGGCTGGGCCGGCTGGCTCTACACCGAAGACGCGCACACCAACAACGGCTTCAATGACATCGGCAACGCCGACGGCTGGCAGGCCTATGTGCAGCAGGAGGACGAGTCGAAGGGCTGGGACGCGCAGCTCATGTTCACGCCCAACGAGAACTTCCAGTTCCTCGTCTCCTACGCTCACGTCGAACGCGAGATCACGAACCCCGGCCGCTTCATCGAGTATCCGCATCCGGAGAACCGCTGGGCCGTCTGGTATTTTCCCGATGGCAATTGGGGCCTGACCGGCTACTCGCTCGAAGAAGTCTACACCGATCCGAGCGATACCTCGACCTGGACCGGCATCGGCTGGGGCGCCGGTGAGTCGCGCGACGATACACCCGACCACGCCGTCAGCGGCTGGGCCAATTACAACTTCACCGACGGTCCGCTCAAAGGCCTCTCGCTCGGTCTCGGCGGCCAGTGGGAATCCGAACGCGAATACTTCTCCGGCATCACCGTCGCCGGTCAGAAGCAGACCGACGGCAACGGCAACCTCATCGTGTTGAAACACAAGGCCCGTCTGAATCTCGATTTCATGGCCCGCTACACCTTCGAGCTCCAGGAGCGTGAAGCCTACGTGCAGCTCAACCTCAACAACGTCCTCGACGACACCGACCTCTACGGCCTGATCTACGCCCCCGGCATCTCCGGCCGCATGGAATTCGGTTACCGTTTCTGAGGCGAAACGCGCCGATCACCGCTTCAACCGCTGGCAGCGGTTTTGCATGCTCAGGTTACGTCCCCCGTCCCGGTCCGCCGGGGCGGGGTTTTCATTTTCGACAGTGAGGTGAGTGAAAGTAGCGGGAGCATCCTGCTCCCGTAGCGCGTTGCGCAGGATCAACGGAATTCAAATTCTGAATACAGAATTGCCAGCGCCACGGGAGCTGGAAGCTCCCGCTACTTTTATTGATTCCAAGGTGGCATCTTGAGAAGGTCCACGCCGCGCGCCCTATGCCAGTGGCAGTTCGCGCGAAAACCTGGGCGGTGGATTCTGTTGCGGCGGGTAGCGGTTTGATATCGTTCGATTGTCATGCACCGCATGCGCCTCCTTCAGCTTGTTTTCCGTCCTGACTCGGTTTCGGCAAAGTGTCTGCGATGGGGAATGCTTGCGACGCTCTGCCTGACTGCTTTGACGCCCCTGCGCGCGGTGGAGCCGACCGAGCTTCGGGATGCGATTATCGAGATCAGGTATTCAAGATATTCGGTGGGGAGCTCCCGGGCGCTGTTGCTCCGGCCTGACGGAAGTTTTCAAGACCTTGTCGCGTCATCCTATGCGCTCTTCGAGGGCGTGTCGCCATCACGGCTGGATGCGGGCAACTATTCTTTGACCCGTGACGAAGGAAATGCCTCGGTGTTGCTGTTGGAGTTGCGCGGGGAATTATTCACGAACAGCTATCCGCTGCATTTCGCCGATGAGGACAGCGGCTCCGTGGGTGGAACGGGAGCAATGTCGGTGCGATTGCATCGCCGTATGGCGGCGGACGGTCTGCGCAACGTTTCCAATCGTTCGTGGTGCGCGCCGGGAAAACCGGCCATCACCGGTTTCATCGTCGAAGGCGATGCTCCGCGTTGGATGCTGATCCGCGGAATCGGGCCTACGCTGGTCGAATTCGGAGTGGAAAACGCGGCGGCAAACCCTCGGGTTTCATTGTTCAGCGATGAATCGGAGCGGGTGTTGAACGACCTGCAGGCGGAGCCCAGTCAGAAGACCGGGCTCGAAGCGGCGTTTGCACTGGTCGGCGCATTTCCATTGGTCGAAGGTTCGGCCGACAAGGCCCTGCTGGTATTGTTGGCGCCGGGAAATTACACCGTGCACGCTTCGGCCGGCGAGGCCGAGGCCGAGGTGCTGACGGAAGTTTATCAACTGCCCTTCGATTCCGCTGATCGATGGGTGCTGTCCTAGTCGCTGTTGGCGGGTGTTTCGGGACCGTTACTCCACATAAAACGGAAAATTGTCCGCGGCGCCGCCGCCGTGCTGGTCGCGCACGTAGAGAAAAACCCGATACGGACCGGATTTCTCCGGCAGACGCAGCACTACGCTGTCGCCGTGGTTTTCGATCACGCAGCCGGCGATGACCGGCGGTGCTTCCTCGGCGTCGCCGCCAAATTTACGATCGTGGGTTTCGGCCACAACCTGCCAGTCGTAGGTCAGCCTGGCCTCGCTCGGCGCAGTTACACGTGCCTGCACGTGGTGCTCGGTGCCGCCGGCTACGCGGGTTTCCAGAAAATCGGCTTCGAGGCCGTGAATCACCGGCGCGGGGTGGGCCGGTTCCTTGCCCGTCCAGGCACGCACCATCGCGTCGATCGCGGGCGTGCGTTCACCGCTGGGCAGGAACATGCTGAACCACGTGGCGGTGGTTTCCTGCTTCTGGCCCCACAAAAAGCAGAAGGTGCCGAGACAGAGTCCGCGGGGGGCCGACATCAGCGCATGGTGTTTCGAAAAATACGCCGCCGCCTTTTCCGCGGCGGTCGGTTCCAGTGGTGCGCCCCAGTCGGTCGCGGGCAGTTCCCAATGACCGTCGGGACCAAACTCGGTGATAAGATAAGGGCGGTTCCAGCCCTGGGCATCGAGCGCGGCATCGACCTTTTCCGCACCGCCGTAAATGTTGATGCCGAGCAGGTCGAGGGTGGTGAGATGATCCTGCATGGCGGCGACCTTGTCGTGGCCGGTGCCGGCGAGCACCACGCAGATCGGGTGATGCGGATCCTCTTCCTTCACGATGCGGGCGAGCGTTTCGAGTTCGCGCCAGACGCGCGGATCGCTGCCGTCGCCTTCCATTTCGTTGCCCAGTCCCCACATCAGCAGGGCGGGATGATCCCGGTAACGCCGCACCGCTTCGCGGATGCGGTCGCGCT
>CBINJL010000039.1:0-11180 GCA_966250925.1 uncultured Opitutus sp.
GCGAGCAGGACAACGAGGCTGGGCTGATCGCCGAGGCCGAGGCAGCCGGCGCCCGCATTTTCGAACTCAACAAAACCGCCTTCGCCAAGGTCGCCTACCGCGAACGGCCCGACGGTCTGCTGGCGGTGCTGCCGCAATGGCGCAACACCCTGGACGACCTGCCGCTCTCGCCGGTGCCGTTTCTGCTCGTGGTCGAGGCGATCGAAAAACCGGGCAACCTCGGCACCATCCTGCGCAGCGCCGACGCCGCCGGCGTGGACGGACTGATCGTGTGCGATCCGGTGACCGATCTCTTTAACCCCAACGTGGTGCGGGCCTCGACCGGCGTGCTGTTTTCGGTGCCGGTCGCCATCGCGGACAGCGCCGCCGTGCGCACTTGGCTGCAGCAGCACCGTATCCGTTCCGTGGCGACAACACCGGCCGCCACCCAACTGCACTCCGACGCCGCCCTGACCGGCCCGCTGGCCATCGTGATGGGCAGCGAACAATACGGCCTGAGCGACGATTGGCTGAAAGAAGCCGACGACACCGTGCGCATTCCCATGGCGGGTCAGGCCGATTCGCTCAACGTCGCGATGGCGACGATCATCACCCTGTTCGAAGCCGTGCGGCAGCGCAGCGGCGCGCTGTCGCTGCCGCAGTGAAAAGGAGGAAGTTTAAGTTTAAGTGAGCGGGTGCCAAACCGAGCTCAGGTTGTTCCCGTATCCAGCCCCTTACTTAAACTTCGCCCTTTCACTTTCACTCACCTGCTTTCCCGCCGAGGCGGGAAAGCAGGTGCTCGGTGCCGGCGGCCATGGTGACGCGCGGCTGGTAATCGAGATCGCGTTTGGCGGCGGTGATGTCGAACCAGTGATCCTTGGCTAACTCGGCGGCGATGAACCGCGTCATCGGTGGTTCACCGCGCAGCGGCAGCACCCGCCAGAGCGTTTCACATACGGCTCCGATCGTGCTGGCGGCGCGGAGCGAGATCCGGCGTGAGATCGGCGGTTCCCCGAGTCCGGTCAGGAGTTGGTTGATCCAATCCCACAACACCACCGGTTCGTCGTTGGTGATGAAATACGCGCGACCGGCGGGGGAGGGAGTTTGAAATTTGAGATTTGGAATTTGAGATGCGCGAAGCGCGGTTTCGGCCGCGAGGTGCGCCGCGACGGCGTTGTCGATGTGCACCATGTCGACGCGGTTGCGCCCCTCGCCCACGATGCGCAGGCGACCGGCGCGGGCGCGCGCCAGGATACGCGGGACGAGATGCGGATCGCCCACGCCCCAGATGAGATGCGGCCGCAGCGCCACGGTCAGAAACCCGCTTTGACTGGCCGCCAGCACCGCGCGTTCGGCCATGGCCTTGGTGAGTGGATACGGGCTCGGACAGTCGCGCGTGAGCGGCAGCGATTCGTCGGCGCCGGCGAGATCGCGACCGTTGTAAACCACACTCGGTGTGCTGGTGTGAATGAAGCGCCGCACGCCCGCGGCGCGCGCGGCCGCGAGCAACGTTTCGGTCGCGCTGACATTGTCGCGATAAAAGTCGTCATAACGCCCCCACACGCCGACACGGGCGGCGACATGAAACACGGTTTCGACCTGCGCCACCGCCGCCGCACAGACCGCCTGATCGTGCAACGCGCCTACAATCACCCGCACGCCGAGATCAGTCAAAACCGGTCGCGGTTGACGCGAGACCACGGTGACCGCACGGCCGGCGGCGAGCAGACGCTCGACGAGGCGCGAACCGAGAAAACCCGTGCCGCCGGTGACGAGCACAGGCGAAGTCGGCGAAGAGGCGGGGGCGGTTTTCATCCTAGCAACCACGGTTTAATCACACAGCACAGAGACCACTGTGTGAAATGTCGCCAAACCCACCTTGCCCGGGTTCACCCGTGAGGTGAGCGCCTGCGGAGTTGTTGCCAATTCCTTACCGCCTTTCTCTACGGGCTTTGCGCTCTCTGCGTGCTCTGCGTTAAATACCACGGCGGAATATAGGTTCATCTATTTCTTGGGATCGATCTCGAAGCCGGTCGCGCCGTCGCGCACCCAGGCAGCGAGCGTCAGGCGGTGGATCTTGGCGTTGTGCCGCACGTCGACCGGAAATCCGGGATGGAAATAAAACAAGGTGATGCGGCCGGCATGCGGATGACCGCGGGCGAGTTCGCGTAGTTCGCGACCCAGCCGGCGACAGGCTTCGCTGCTGCGCAATACGACGGGGTCGCGCGGTTCCACCACGAGAGCCGCACGCTGCCGCGGACGCTCGCCTACGCCGACCAGGGCGGTGCGGCGCACCTGCGGATGCTGATTGAAAACCGGCTCGACTTGTTCGGTGAACAACGTGCCCTGCGGCGTCTCAACCCGTTCGACCGCGCGGCCGCAAAACCACAGTCGGCCGAGGTCGTCGAGATATCCGCAGTCGCCCATGCGATGCCACACCGGTGCTGATGACGGCTGTGACGACGCGGCGATTTTGGCGCGGGCGGTGGCGTCGGGCAGACCGTCGTAGGTCTGGGTCACGGTCGGGCCCTGCACGATGATTTCGCCGATCTCGCCGGTCGCGAGTTCCTGCGCCTCCGCCAGCGTGGCGATCGGGCCGTCGGCCAGCGCGAGGATTTTGACCGTATTGCCGGAAATGATACGTCCGACGCAGGTGCCCTCGCCCGCCAGCGTGCGCCGGGCGGTGTCGGCCAGCACTTCCGGCGCGGAAATTGCGGCCACCGGCAATGCTTCGGTGGCGCCGTAGGGGCTATGCAGCGTGCCGTGCGGCAGCAGCGTCTGCATCCGCTCCCACAATTCCGGCGGCACGGGCGCGCCAGCGGAAAGCACGCGTTTCATCGAATCGAGCACACGGTGTTCGCCGTGGCAGTGGCGCGCGATTTTCAGCCAGAGCGTGGGCGAACCAAACGAGTTGGTCACCCGCTCCTGCGTGATCGCCTGCACGATCCTGGCGGGGTCGACTTGCGCCGGACGGCTGGGATCGATTTCGGGCACGACCGTGGTCATGCCGAGCGCCGGATTAAAGAGCGCAAAAATCGGCAGCATGGGCAGGTCGATCTCGCCCGGACGGATGTCGAACGTGTGCCGGATCAGCTCCACCTGATTCTCAAACATGCCGTGGGTGTAACACACGCCCTTGGGCGCTCCGGTGGAGCCGGAGGTGAAGAGAATGGCGGCCAGTTCGTCAGCCGCGCTGGCCGTCACGGCGAGCGACGCCGGACCGGCCCCAAACGCGCCACGGCAGCGCGCCGTGCTGGAGCCGCTGGCGGCGATGCGGATCTCCACGCTGACAAAGGCACGGCGAAAGATGCGGCTGAAAAATCGTGCCAACGGAATACCGAGCAACGCGCGCGGGCGGGTGTGTTGCACGCAGCGCAGAAACGCCTTTCGGCCCATGCCGGGGTCGATCACCACCGGCACCGCGCCGTGGGCGAAGAGCGCAAAGACGCTGGCGATCAGCGGCAGGCCCTGACGCACCATCACCAGCACGCGGTCGCCGCGCTGCACGCCCTGCCGGCGCATGACCGCCTGCCAGGCGGCGGCTTCGTTTTCCAACTCTGCAAAACTGAGCGTGAGGTAATCGATCGCACCGTCGGCGGTGCGGCCGCGGGGAATCTTGAGCGCAGCCGTGTCGGGCTGAGCCGCCGCCATGCGGGGCAGATGGCGGGCAATGTTGGCGGAAACGACGGGATCGGTCGACACGGACACGGTAGCGGCAGGCTCTGACACGGGCCGGGTCATGCGCAATGCATTCCCGCGCGGCCGGCGATGTTTCGCGCCTGCTTTACGCCCGCACCGCGCGCTACGCGTGCATCCGGAGCGTCCCGCACGACGGGCGCGAAACGAAGTCTGTTCAGGAAGCGGCCGCGCCCTGGGCAAACGCCGGCACTTCGCGGATCAGGCCCGCCTGCCAAGGCAGGAGGAACGTGTCGATCTGCTCGGGACTGCGCGCGATCTGGGCCAGTTGGGAACGGTTGGCGATCAGCGTGGGCTCAAGATTGAGTTTGGTCGCGAGGGTGTCGCGGCCGGCCTTGAGCTTGTCCTGAAACGCCAGTTCCTGCGGCGTGAGCGGCCGGTGTTCGCGATTGCGCTGGCGACGCGGCAACGTGGCCGGATCGCGGGTGAATCCGGCGTGCACGGCCTTGGTCAGCGAACCGATGAGGCGGCTGTGGCGACGACCGAGATTCACACTGGCGAGCACGGTGGCTTCGCTTTCACCGGCCTCGGCGGATTCAGCCAGCGCGGTCAGGATCTTGTTGTTGCAAACCTTGAAAGGCGGCGTGTCGAGGCGTTCGGCGGTTTCCTCGCGCCAGTGCCAGACGGCGTGCAGGACGGTGAGGCCGCGTCCGCGCAACCGCTCCGAACGGCCGATGCGCCAGGCGTTGTCATCGTCGCGCGGGAAGCCGGCCTGGGCCGATTCGATCTGGCGGCGGCACTGCTGTTCGAGCCAGTCGAGGCGGTCGAGTTTGCGCAGTTCCTTGGTCAGCAACTCGCGCAACTCCGGCAGGTGCCAGACGTCGAGCGAGGCGTAGTCGAGCAGCTTCTTGGTCAGGGGGCGCTTCGACCAATTGGCCTTTTGCGACTCCTTCGACATGATGAAGCCGAAATAATCCTCCATCAACGCGGCCAGGCCCACGCGCTGGCGGTTGAGAAGCTGGGCGGCCAGCATGGTGTCGAACATGCTCTTGGCCTCGAACCCGTTGAGGTCGTGCAGCAGGCGCAGATCGTAGTCGCTGCCGTGCATGACGAGATGCTTGTCCGCGAGCTTCGCGTAGAGCGGGGCGAAGTTCATCGGCGCCAGCGCGTCGACGAGGAAGACGCGGTCCTTCACCCGGAACTGCAGCAGGCAGACCTTGGTCCGGTAGCAGTTCATGTTGTCCGCCTCGGTATCGAGGGAGACTTCGTCGACCTGATCGATCGCGTCGAGCAGGGGCGTGAGTTGACCGGGTTGGTCGAGCAGTTCGTAGGACGGCGGCTCGGGCTTCACTTTGACGCCGAGCAAACGACGGGCGGGCCGCGGAAGGAAGCGTTTAATCATGCGCGCGTCCCTTCTCCCGCCCACGCCGTCAGAAAGGCGTCCACCAGTCCGGGCAGATCCGTGCTGTAGCCGCCTTCGAGCACGGCGGCGGCGGGCCGGCCGGTTTCGCGCAGCCAGGCGCCCAAGGTGGCAAAGTGATGTCGTTGCAAAGTCATGTCGGTGATCGGATCGCCCGCGTAGGCGTCGAAGCCTGCGGAGACGAGCACAAGGTCCGGGTCGAAGGCAACCACGCGATCAAGCGAAGCGCGCAGCGCGGCCAGATGGTCCTCGGCCGGCGTCCCCGGTCGGATCGGCCAATTGTGGCAATTCCTGAAGGATTCCAGACCCGTGCCGGGATAACCGGGCGACTGATGCACCGAGGCAAAAAGCATCCCGGCCCGACCGTCGAGCAGCGCCTCGGTGCCGTTGCCGTGGTGCGCATCGAAATCCCACACCGCCACCCGGGCGACGCCGCAGCGGGCGCGGGCGTGCAACGCGGCGACGGCGATGCTGTTGAGATAACAAAACCCCATCGCCCGGTCGGCCGTGGCGTGGTGGCCGGGCGGCCGCATCAACGCGATGCTCGGCCCTTCGCCGGCCAGTGCGGCGTCCGTCGCCGCCAACGCCGCCCCCGCGGCCCGATAGGCATGATCGCCGATGCCGGGAAACCAGGGCGTGTCGGCGTCAAAATCGTGCGGCCCGCGCAGACGCGCCAGATGCTCGCGGGTGTGGGCCAACCCCGCGTCGGTTTCGGTCGCGGCCTCGGGCACCCGCCAGACCCAGTCCGGATGCGCGGCCTGCAGGTGCGGCACGGTGCGGGCCAGCCGCGCCGGTTGTTCGGGACGGGAGGCATCGCCGTAAGCGGTGCAACGCGGATCGTGGAAAAGGATCATGGGGCAAAGCGGTTCCTGACACCGGCGGACGAAACCATCGCCCCACGGTTAGGGGGCCAGATCGTAGAGCTCAACCAACACTTCGCCGGACGCCTCTTCATCCGTGTAGATCATGGCGGAGTAGGAGCCCGCGTCGACTGTGGCGCGCAACGCCATGTCCGAGCTGCCTTCGACCAAGGGAAATGCCCCGGCCAACTGCGCCGCGGCACGATTGGCTCCGGCCTCCGAAACCGTAAATCCCCAGGTCCCGCCGCTGCGGGTAAAGAAACTGCCGTTATGCAATGCCAGATCAATGCGACTGATGGTCGGAGAGACCCCGAATTCCGCCAAGGTCGGCCCGACACCGCGGATGAGCAGCTGGCGCGGCACATCGCCCACGACTCGAAACCCGGCGATCAAGGGCGACGTGACGGCGGAAACGGTGGCGCGGGTGGACAGGTTGGCCAGTCTCGGGCCGGCCGCGAAACCCAAGGCGCCGGGCACCTGATAGATTTCCACCAACGCCGTGCCGGTGGCGGTGGTGGCGCTCGACACTACCGCCGAATACACACCGGCGGGCAGCTCCAGCAGCAAGGCCCCGTCTGCCACCCCTTCACCCAAGGCAAAGGCTCCGGTCAGTTCCGCCGCGGCCCGCACCGCCCCAGCCTCCGCTTGGTCCTGCCAGCTCCGGTTCTCGCCAAGCTGCGCACCGCTCTGGTCGAAAACCTGTAACCGCGGCGTGGACAACGCATCCCCCACCCCGTGCCCGGTGAGCCCGGGGCCAATCCCTCGCACCAGAATCGTCTGCGTTCCCGCCCCCGTCAGCACGAACCCCGCATGAATTGCCGCCGGCGGAGCGATGTAGGCCCGGGTGGAGAGGTTGACCAAATAGCCCGGGGTCACCGCGCCGGAACGCAGGATCGTGGCTTCCGCTCCCACCACATAGGTATGGGCACCGATGGTCGCACCGCCGTGCAGATCTGCGCCGACGACCGGGTCGAGCGGACGCCAGCGACGCCCAAAATAGGTCGTGGATTCCTGAATCAATGTTCCCGCCGGCCCGAAGGCAATGGCCCCATCCGGCGCCGCCGTCACTCCCGCCACCGGCCGGTTGATCAAGGCCCCCGACGCCCAGCGCGATGTTGTGGAGGCGACCCCCTCGGCCGATACGTGCGCCCGTGATTCCTCGATCAGGCACTCCCCCGCAGCGCTCACGAAGACCTGTCCTTCCGCCGTGGAAGTCGCCGCGACGCCCGCCACGTCATCCAAAGCCATCAAGCCCTGTGTCCACGACTGCAGATCGCGGGAACGCAAGACGATGCCACCGGCACCGCCGATGAGAAAGCGCCATCCGGCGTGTCCGACCGCCGCACTCGTAAAGTCCTCGGCAAAGCCGGTGTCGCGGGCCGTCCACGTGCGGCCGTCGGTCGAGACCCGCAGCGTGCCGGCCGCCCCCACGGCAAAGAACATCCCGTCGGCAAAGGCAATTGCGTTGAGGTCCGCCTCGTCCTCGGTTGCGGGAGCCCGCGTCCAATGCTCGCCATCGGGCGAATGCAGAATCGTGCCGGTCTCGCCCACGGCCACGAATACACTATTGCCATAGGCCACACCGCGCAACGCCTGCGCTACCGGCGGAGTCCGGTTCGACCAAGTGAGGCCATCGTCGGATACCAGCACCCAGCCGGCATCTCCGACAGCCACCATGCGGTCCGCGTGGCCCGCCACGGCGCGCAAAGTAGATGCGCCCGGGGACTGGTGCTGCACCACGAAGGAGGTGGCGTTGATCTGTGAAACGGCAAGGGCGAGGCTGGCGAGCGCAACGCGCCCGCCTCGACGAAGACAAGGGGCGATCTGCATGAGAACAGTTGAAGGGTTGTGGCCAGCCCATCTCGACCTGATGCGACAAAGCCGGGCCGTGTCGATGCGAGAGTCTTCGCGCCAAGGTTCATTTCTGATCGAGAACGAGAACGATTACGAGAAGGAGAACGAGGCTGAGGGATGAGAACGATTGGCAGGCGGGCGGGGAGCGGTTCACCGTCGGGGCATGAAAGTCGTCGTCCTGTGTTCCGGCGGAATGGATTCAGTGGTGGCGCTGCACGACGCCGTCCGGTCCGGACACGAGGTCGGGGCGGTGTTGAGCTTCGACTACGGCGCCAAACACAATGCCCGCGAAATTCCCTTCGCCGCCGCCCATGCCGCGACGCTGGGGGCACGGCATGAGGTGGTGGCGCTGCCCTTTGTCGACCGTCTGTTCGCCAGCGATCTGCTGCGTTCGGGCGGCGAGATTCCCGAGGGACATTATGAAGACGAATCCATGCGGCGCACCGTGGTGCCGTTTCGTAATGCCATCATGCTCAGCATCGCCTGCGGATTTGCCGAAAGCAGCGGCGCCGCGGGCGTGACCATCGCCGCGCATGACGGCGACCACGCGATCTATCCCGACTGCCGCGAGACGTTCATGCAGGCAATGGACGCGACGATGCGCGCCGGCACCTACGCGGGTATCACGCTGCTGCGGCCGTTCATCGCCCTCGACAAGGCCGGCATCGCCCGCCGCGGCGCGGAGCTCGGCGTCGACCTCGGTCGCACGTGGTCGTGCTACCGGGGCGGGACGCGGCATTGCGGCAAATGCGGCACCTGCGTCGAACGGCGCGAGGCGTTTGCTCTCGCCGGATTGGTGGACCCGACCGACTACGCCGACGACGGCGGCCGCGACACCTGAACCCGCCGCGCAAACTTCACACGATTTAAGCAACCGTTGGTTGTCGCGGTGCGCCGCATGCTTCACCACTTTTCTTGCCTATGACCTCCGCCCAACGCCCCGCCTCGCCCGAAGAACGTCGTCAAGCCATTGCCCTGCGCCTCGGCCTGCTTGGCTGCCCTTCCAATGACGGCCAACCCGGCGGCACCTGCGCCTGGACGGAGCTGGCCGCGCCGATCTTTGCCCGCCATCGCGAGATGACCCGCCAGATGGTCGAGCGTTACGCGCCGGTCGATGGGCGCATCCAGCACTTTCTCAATCAATACCTCGCCGAAACCGGTCCGGCACCGTCGCTGCCACTGCGCACGTTCGTGCTCGATCAGGCGGGTCTCGC
The DNA here is from genome assembly GCA_966250925.1 of uncultured Opitutus sp. Lineage (GTDB taxonomy): Bacteria > Verrucomicrobiota > Verrucomicrobiia > Opitutales > Opitutaceae > Actomonas. The sequence goes on from CBINJL010000039.1 coordinate 8,964, forward strand.
CCGCGAACTGTCGCTGCCCGAAGGCGGTGACGTTGCCGAATCGCCCCTGCTCAAGAGCTATCGCCTGCGCAACGGCGTGCTGCACAATCCGGCCAGCGACCGCCGCACCACCAAGGGTGTCTTCCACATCGCCGAAGGCGGCCTGCCGGTGCCGGAAGACAAAAAAGCCGTGCCGAAACAGGCGTTTGCCAAACTGCTCGAAATCGCCTGGCAGGCGCCGGACGAGCTGACCCGCCTGCCCTATTCCGCCAATTGGAAGGCGCCCGCGTCCTGCTGGGTTTCCCTCCTCCTGCGCCCGCTGGTGGTGCCCGAAGTCGGCGGCGTGATCAGCGCGAAGCGGATGGAAACGCGCTTCTTTGTGCCCGGCTCGCTTGTGGCCAATCTCGACTTCGTCGAAGAGATCTTCGGCAACGGCGGCGATCCGTATCTGCCGGAGCATGACGCCGCTCTCGATGTCGACGGCTGGACCGGCCACACCGGCTGCGTGATTCTCGCGCCGCACTTGGTCAACGTGCCCAAGATCCTGCTCGGCCTGCCGCATTGGGACCTCGCCACACCGCGCCAGCGCCGCGACGGCATGTGCTGGAAGACGGAGGACGAACTCTACAACGACGGCTCGGCCTTCAAGCTCTGCGCCCGCGATGCCCGCGGGGTCGTCGTCACGCTCATCGCCGACAACTATTTCGGCTACTGCAAGAAGGAGGTGAAGACCCAAATCGGTTACGCCGCCAATCTCTACGGCCTGGCCGAGGAGGAGCACGCCGGCGGCGCCTTGGTTTATCCTTCCTACGATCTCGGCGAGGAATTCTCCGGCAGTGTTCACGTCAAGTCGCGCGGGCACGCCTTTGCCGAGGTCATCGAGCGCTATGGCGACCTGATCGAAGTGCAGCCGGAAGGCCACGCCGTCGACAAGGAGTATCCAACAATCTACTACGTGCCCGAGGACGTGCGCTTCGATCTGGAGCGCCAGTTGGTGAGCTGGGAACAGGATGGCGGTGAACGCACCCTGCCGCTGCGCGCCGGCATCATCTATGTGCGTCCCTCCGGCTACAAGGTTCACCTCGAACAGCCGCCCGGGCACAACGTCTGGAACCTCGTCGGCACCGTCGCCGAAGGCACGCTGTGTCACAAGCCCTGCACCGTTTCGGGCGGCGGCAAATCGGAAATCTCCAAGGCCATTTCCGACGCCATTCTGCCCGGGCCGGTCTTCGTGGCCGACTTCGATCGCGACATGCGCCGCGTGCAGGAACTGCTCGATCATCCCTACGCGGACCGCTTTGCCGACCGCGATCGCCGCGGCAAGGACCAGCGCCACATTCTCAGCGCCGAACGTTCGCTCGGCTCGGTGATCAAACTGCTCACGCCCTCCTCCGAATACACCGCCGAGTTCAACGACTGGCTGCGGGTCATCCCGCAGTATCTCAAGGAAATCGTCTTCGTGGTGAAGCGCCACTACCGCAGCAGCTGGGGCGACGATTGGCGCAGCCATTTCTCAGTCGACATCATCAACGGCACGCCGGGCAACGAGTTGAAATGCGACAACCGCAAGCTCACCGCCAGCTACCTGCGCGTCGGCTATCGCGCTGACGGCTCGTGGCGCGTCTTCGGTCTGCGCGAGGATTTTCATCCCGCCGCCAAAGTGCAGATGGAGGACGACATCACCGCTTCCGTGGTGGTGCCCGCGGGTCAGCTCGAAGGTCTCGCCGCCGGCTCCGACCGGCCGTCGCAGAAATTCGTCGCCAACTGCGAGACGCGTCTCTTCCAGCGGCCCGACGACGCCATCCACCGCGGCTACGACAAACAGACCGAGCGCGACCTTTCCCAGCCCGGAAACTTCATCTCCAATTTCGAACCGCTCGACCGCCGAGATGCGCGCAATCTGGTCGACGACGCGGTCAATTTCCAGCGGTGGACGCCGCCCGTGCAGGCCTTGATCAAGGCCGCGGCGGAATCCGACGACAGCCCCGCCTACTTCGTCTCGCCGGCGCATCCGCGCATCGTCGACGGCAAGCCGACCAAGAACCCGCGCTACCTGCAGATGCGGCCCGACCTGGTCGATCCGCGCAGCGCGCACGTCGCCCGCATGGCCGCGCGCCTGCATCGCCGCCTCGCCGCCGACGCGCCGCTGCACCTGCCGGTCGACGCGGTCGTGCCCGGCCGGCGTAACAACCCGCCGGATACAGACGCCGGCATCCGTCCGCTGGCGGTGTTTAATCC
>CBINJL010000040.1:0-11108 GCA_966250925.1 uncultured Opitutus sp.
GAGATCATGGCCTTGGTGGCCGGGCGGCACTGACGCCACTCGCCGATGACGACGCCAAAACCACAGCTCAGCAGAATGAGGATGATCATGTGGATGGCCCAGCTCGAGAAGCTGTAGTCGCCCATGCGCACGTGGCCGAGTCCGTAGAAGAAGAACTGCAGATACCAGAGCAGGCCGGTGAGGCTCGCCAGGGCGTAGTTGCGTAACAGCGAACTGGATACAGCCGGTCGGGAAAACTCCCCCGCCGTGCGGCCGCGGCTGATGAGAATCGCGCAGTAGACCAGCGTGGTGGTGAAGGCGCCGGTATTGGAGAACAGGTAGATGACGTTGCCCTGAAAATGTCCGGCACCATACGCGGCGGCGACGTCGGCGATGGGCTGGCCGGCGGCGAGGGAGAAACTGAAAACGGCCGACAGCACGCCCGCCAGCAGCACGATGGGCAGGCCGACGCGGGGGTTGAAGGAGGCGCTGGCGGCGTCACCGGCGGTTTCGCGTTCCTTGCGAAATCCGGCCGCGCCGGTGACAATCATGGCGACGGCGCCGAGCAGCACGCCGGCGATGACAATGAGCCCGGCGGTTTGGTTGAGGGTTTCGGCCAGCGTGCCGGCCATGAGTGGCGGCAGCAGGGTGCCGAGCACGCAGGAAACCCCGATGGCCAGCGCGTAGGTGAGGGAAAATCCGATGTAGCGGATGGCGACGCCGAAGGCGATGCCGCCGACGCCGTAGAGCACGCCGAGACCGTAAGACTTGAGCATGGCATCGCGGGGAGCCTCGGCGAGAACCGCGCCGAGTTGCGGGATGGTGAAGGCGGCGAAAATCCAGGGAAGAATCAGCCAGCAGCCCGCGGCCTGGACGAGCCAGTAGGTCTGCCAGGACCAGCCCTTGATGTAGCGTTGCGGGGCGTAGCAGAGCGCCGCGCTGGCGGCGCCGATGGCGTGGAGAACGGTGCCGAGGAGGGGAGCGGAATCTGGGGGCATGGGGCAGAAAAGTAGAAAGTGGGAAGGAGGAAGTAAGAAGGGGGTGAACCTTCAGAGATTAAACTCGGTGCGGAGGGCGGCGGGGTGCTGGCCGACGTGGGGGGCGCCGCGCGGGGATTTATAGCGTTGGCCGTCGATGGTGATGGGGCAGCGGGTGGTGCGCAGGGTGGGGCCGTCGTCGCGCGTGACTTCCTGTTCAAAATCGAGGGCGCGGAAGGCGTCGGACTGCCAAAGGCGGGGCCAGTCCAGCACTTCCGCGCACCAGTAGTCGGCGGGTTCCAAACGATCGAGCCAGTGTTGAGTCGGCTGCGTGCGCAGATGCGCGGCGAGGTGGCGTTTGATGTCGTCGCGTTGGGTGAACCAGGTGGCGGGATCGGGGTAGTCCGCGAGGGCCGGGAGTTCGAGCAGTTCGCCGAGTCGGAGAATGGAACCCATGGCGAGCGCGAGGAATCCGTCGGCGGTGGCGTAGATGCCGTAGGGCGCGCCCAGATAGGCGTGGCCGTTGTTGATCGCGCTGCGTTGCGGAGTGAGTCCGCCGTCGTTGAGAAACGTGGTCGTGACCTCGAACTGCAGATCGAGAATGGATTCGAGCAGACTCACTTCGACGAGGCCGCCGCGACCGGTGACGCCACGGCGCACCAGCGCGGCGAGAATACCCTGCACGAGGTGGGCGGAGGCGGTGAGATCGGCCACGGCGAGGCCGAACGGCCGGGGCGGATCGTCAGCATTACCGTTGAGGTGAACGAGTCCGGAAAGTGCCTGCACGAGCAGATCCTGGCCGGGCTTTTCGACCCACGGGCCGGAGCTGCCGTAACCCGTGATGACGCCGTAAACGAGGCGCGGATTAAGGGCGGCGCAGGCATCGAAACCAAGACCGATGCGATCCATCACGCCGGGGCGGAAGTTTTGGATCAGCACGTCGGCGCGGGCGATGAGCTTCTGAACCGCGGCCAGATCGGCGGGGTTCTTCAGGTCGGCCGCGTAGGACTGCTTGTTGCGATTGATGGAGTGAAACAGGGTGCTGTCGCCGTCGAGCGAGAGATTGGAAATATAGAGTTGGCGGCAGATGTCACCGGTGCCGGGGCGTTCGATCTTGATGACGCGGGCCCCGAGATCGGCGAGACGGGTGGCGGCAAAGGGTCCGGCGAGAAACTGGGCGAAATCGAGCACAAGCAGGCCGTCGAGTGGTTTCATACAGGGAAGATTTTACAGGAGGAAACGGAGGGGAACAGAGCGGTCAGCCTGAAGGGCTTTGCAGAAGGTAACTAAGGTAGGGATAAAGTGGATACTGAGGAGTGGCTCTGTTTCTCTCTGTTCTCTCCTGTGAAAAACGAGCCCGGTGGAGTGGCTTGGTTAACTTCGTTTCATTCTGGGGAATTGATGTTTTACAGGAGGAAACGGAGGGAAACAGAGCGGTCAGCCTGAAGGGCTTTACAGAAGGGAACGAAGAGAACGAAGGTAGGGATAAAGTGGATACTGAGGAGTGGCTCTGTTGCTCTCCGTTTTCTCCTGTGAAAAAAATGAACGCGGTGGAGTGGCTTGGTTAACGTCGTTTCCTTCTGTGAAGCTCATCGCAGGTGTTCCTGGTAGAGGCGGTCGATGGTGGCGAGGGCGTCGGCGTCGTCGCTCTGGCCGCGGATGGCTTCGTGCAACACGTCACAGGCGGCGGCCTGGAACGGAATGTAGCCGGCGAACTGCGGGCGCAGGAAAGCGCGAACGAGCACGGGCAGGGTGGCGGAGAAGTAATCCCGGGTGAGCGCGTTGTTGGTCGGGTCGGTCCACGCGGCGCGATGGCCGGGCTGGCCGCCAGCGTGGGTATAAAGGGTGCGTTGGGTTTCGCCGTCGGCGACGAACGCGGCATAGTCGAGCGCGGTCGCAGTGTGGGTCGACGGGCGACCGGCGAAGAGCGCGAGTCCGGCGCCGCCCAGGGTTGTCCGCAGGGGCTGGCCGGCGACGGCTGGAACTTCGCCGAAGCGCAGACGGCGCGCAGCGTAGCCGTCGCGAGCGTAGTTGGAATAGCCATACGCCAGCGGACAGTAGGCCACGCGGATGTTGGCGGCGGAGGCGACGAGGTTGTGCGAGGCGATGGGGTTGCGTTCCAGGCAGTCGGGATCGCAGAGCTGAATCAGTTCGCGCAGGCGGTGGAGCGCGTCCTGCGCGGTGTCGCGGGAGATGAGGCGATCGAAGGAGGCGAAGGGAGTTTCGCCGGCGGCGAGGCACAGCGAATAGAAGTTCATCAGGCAGTTGATGGGCGCGGCGGGAATTTCGACGAAGCCGGCGCGGGCGAGCTCAAGCACGTCGTCCCAAGTCGCCGGCACGGTCAGGCTGTGGGCGGCGAGCAGGTCTTCCCGCCAGAACGCGAGGGGCGTGGCGGCGTCGGTGGCGAGACCCCATTGATGGTCGTCAACCTGATAACTGAGATGAGAGGCGCCGACGCTGTTGGTCGCCTGATCGGCGAGAAACGCGGCGTCGAGGTGCGCGTCGAGTGGCAGCAGCACGCCGGCGCGGGCGAGGCGCGGGATGGAGGGATGGTCCAGCACGACGAGATCGAAATCGGCGGCGAGCTTCTCCAATGGGAAGTCTTCGAAATCCTTCAGCGAATGTTTTTCCCAGGTGATGCGCACGCCGGGGTGGGTTTCCTCGAAACGTTGCGCGGTCGCGACCATGGGCAGGTAACCGCGGGTGTGGTCCCAAGTGATGCCGCGCAGGTGGAGAAAGGACGACGAACTCATGCAGAAGGAATGGGTGTGGCGCCGGTGGCGTTGGAAAGGTAAGCGGCCTCCACCACAGCCATGGTGCGGATGGCGTCGGAGACGGTGGTGGGCAGCTCGGTGGATTCGCCGACGGCGACCCGCTGCAGCGTCGCCATCGGGCCGATGAAGGCATCGGGGAACCACGTGCCGTCAACCGGGATGGTTTGCCAATGACGCTGAGTGGATCCGGCGGAGATTTGGCAAAGCTCAAGGGCATCGGGTTCGCCGCGCGGATAGTCGAGCAGCACGCCGAGCCGGGCCTTGATGGCGCCGCGGGTGCCTTCCCACTTGAGATAACTTTCCTGGTGGCGAGAGCCGCAGTCGTGGCTGTGATTGGTCGTGATCGTCGCCCGCACGCTGTCGCCATAGTCGAACGCCATCGTGGTGCGGGTGGCGGCCAGGTCGGGCGCGGCAGGGGACCGGGTGGTCTGCGCCCAGACGCCGGCGGGGTCGCCAAGAAACGAACGAATGAGATCCACGTAGTGGATACTATGATACAGAATCTCCACACGCGGCAGGCCCTGGAGAAACGTCCACAGGTGCCACGGCGTGTGCACGGTCACGCGGGCCTCGATATCGTGCAACTCGCCGATGGCGCCGGCGGCGATGAGCGCGCGCGCGGTGCGCACGGCGGGAGCGAAACGGAGTTGGAAATTGACGGCGGCAACGAGACTGCGGTCGTTGCAAAGGGTGCGGAGGGCGCGGGCGTGGGCGAGGGTTTCACCGAAGGGTTTCTGTATCAGCACCGACGCACCGGCAGGGAGGCGGGCGAGGACTTCGGCCAGTGCGGAGGCCGGCACGGCGAGGTCGAAGATCGCATCGGCGGGCGCATGAGCGATGGCGTCGACGACGGAGGCGGCGGCCGGGAGTTTAAAATCGGCGGCGAGCGCGGCGGCGCGGCTGGGATCGCGATCGGCGATGAGGGCGACAGGAAACCCGGCGCGTTGGTAAGCCGGTAGATGGGCGTCGCGGGCGATGCCGCCGGCGCCGATGAGCACGATCGGCCGCGGAGTGGCGGGCAGGGCAACGGGCGGGGTGGTGAAATCCAGGCCAGGCACGGAGGAAAAATGATTGAGTTCGGGTCGGAATCAGTTGAAACGCCGAGCAGCGAACGGCGCTTTCCCCCACGCATCATGAAATCGATTTTTTTTGAAGATTACGAAACCGGCGCCCAACGCGTTTCCACCGGGCGCACCATCACCGAGGCGGACATCGTGCTGCATGCGGGGCAGACGGGGGATTTTTATCCGCACCACATGGATGCGGAGTGGTGCGCGACGCAGGACTTCAAGCAGCGGATTGCGCACGGCACGCTCATCTTCAGCGTGGCGGTGGGGCAGACGGCGGGGGAAATCAACCCGGAGGCCTTTTCGTATGGCTATGACCGGCTGCGGTTCATCCGGCCGGTGTTCATCGGCGACACGATCAAGGCGCGTTGCACGGTGAAGGAGAAGCGGGACGATCCCAAGCGACCGGCACACGGCGTCGTCGTGGAACTGGTCGAGTCGATCAACCAGCGGGGTGAAACGGTGTTGGCGGCGGAGCATCTGCTGTTGGTGAAACGGCGGTCGGGGTGACGGGGCGGTGGAGTTGCGCCGCGAATTAAAACCCGACCACTGCTCTTCTGTCTTCCTGTATTCCCCGGTTGTTCGGGCGGAAACTTGCCTGCTGCGTGTGATGTTGGCGCGAAATGAATGCGTTTCGGTTTGACCACAGGAATCACAGAAGAAGCAGCATGCTCTGCGGGCTCACGGATGGGGAACAGTATCGCCGACGTGCGGACGAAATAAAAGTTCCGCAAGTCGCAGTGGCGAGGCAAGGGCGAGCGTGGTCCGCATGTGCATACAGCGGGGTGATTGTCACCTTACGATGCGGCAATAAATTGGTAAATGGCCGGAAGTTGCCGAAGGAGGTTTCACTGTATTATAGAGAAGTTCCATCGATAATAGTGAACGTGGCTGCGTGCCTATCCTGGTAATTGAATGAATATAAAATCTATTGGTCTGGGTTTCCTTCTCGGATTCACTTTTGCCGGGGCCCTTATTTTAGCGCTGGTTGGCAGCGGCCGAGACAAGTCGGTCAAGCCCGTCGAGTTGGGCGTTACCCGGGTGGCGCCTGAATCCGACGCGCGAAGTGAGGGGGATGCGGCATCGAGGACGAATGCCACCGATGGTGCCCCTGCTATTGATTCTCGATTCAAAGTCCGAACGCTAGCCGATGCGGCGCGTAAGCGATTTGAGGGCGAATATATCCTCGATTCCGAAATAGAACAGTTGATGACCAAACTGGGCGACGCTGCGGAAAGAGGAAGCGAATTGATGGCAAACACCGAGTGGGAGCGGTATGCCAAGCTTCTCACCGTCCTGGGGATGTCGTCCGCTGACCAAACTCTCATGCAGCGCCACTACCGGAAAATCGTGAAGGCGAAATTGGTGGCCGGGCAGATGGCGACCTCTTTGGCGAATGCGCAAAGCGCATATGAATCCGGAATGCGGCGACTGCTGGGTGAAAACTTTGATCTGTATCGCGCCTATGAGTCAGAGGGACTCGGGCGCTATGAAGTTCGGCTTTTCGCCGAATCGTTGGACACTTCAAGCTCCGGCGTCGCGCCGAACTACAACGCCGACCAAATTTTTGATCTGTTCAGCAAGTATGAAGTTTATAGCCCGAAGGCACTGGGCTTTACCGGACTTCCCTTTCAGCCTAATCCCACGCTGCGGACGGGGGTGTTTGCGACCGAGGCCCTCAAGGAAAGTATGACAAGCTATGTGGCAAAGGCGAAAGCGCTGGCCGGTGATGCCGATTTTCAGCAACTTGCACCGGAACTGCAGCAGGCCATAAAGACCTATCTAGAGGCCACTGCTGATCAGTTGAACATGGATTACCGGGCATCGATGGATCCCGAGTTCGCCCATGCGATGTGGAAACGAAACCAATCGCACTCCGAAGGTAAGCATCATCGAGTTCGCCTTAAATCCGGCCAAGGGTATTCATCGGAAACGGGTGTCATTATCCACGCCAAGGAAGACGATGGTGGTTGAGGATTTGGTGAGGAGCGCACTTGCCGAATCGTCGTCGCAAACATGATCGTTGTTCACAAGTGAGAGACTAAATTCCGCAGTTTAACCACCGCGGCCACCGAGACCACGGAGTTAGAATCAGCCTAGTTCGGCGTATCTTGATTCCCCCGCGCCTACCGGCAGGACTCCCGGCCTGCGCACACGACACCACCCCGCCGCAATCCACGCTTTCGCCTCCGGCTCAAGCGCGGCTACCCACTCCACCGCACGCCCCCGTAGCCGCGTTGAAGCGCAGCGACAACGTGGCCCCGCCCGCCTCTGCGTTCTCCGTCTTCTCGCATAACAGCTTACCCAACCAGGAACTAAATAGCCCCGCCTTTCTTTGCGCGCTTCCGCAGTCTTTGCGTTAACATCAATTGCGGAACATAGTTTTATTTTGTCTGGCCTGTCTTTTCCGTTCGCACCGGCCAGTCGTCGGTGCGGAAGGGGACGGCGGGGAGGCCGGCGCGGTTGAAGAGGTTGGGGTCTGCGGTTTCGTGCCAGGCGTGACGGATGGCGACGGGCGTCGGCACGGCGGACGCGCGCAGGATGACTTGGTGGTCTTCGATCACGGCCTCGGCGGGATGGAAGATCCGATCTTCGCCGGCGAGCTCGAAGCCGCGCAGCGGCTGGCCGTCGCGGCGGTGGAGACCGTCGGCGTGGGTGAAGGTGATCGACACAGCGCCGTCGGCCGCGACCGTGTGGCTGGTGTAGCGCGGGCCGCTGGGCGTGAGCGCAGTGTAACCATAATCGTGATACAGGGCGAGAAGGGCAAAGCGGTGGCCGATATCGCGTTTGTTGGGCGGGTGGATGTCGTGGCGGTTGGCCACGAGGTCGGTGGTGCTGAGGCAGTCCGTGTGCGGCAGATCGGTCAGCGCGGTCTGTTGAGCTTCCCAGAATGCCGGCAGCGCCGACGGGGCGAGTTTGGCCGGGAAGCTGTCCCAACGAGAGTAGTCGAAGGGCGCGAGCAGAGCGACGTAGAAGGCGGCGTCGGGCTGTTGCCACGCCTCGCGCCAGGAGGTGATGAGGGCGCGGAGTTTTGGCGCGTAAGGCGCGACATCGCCAGCCATCAGATTGGTCTCGCCCTGATACCAAAGGAAGCCGCGCAGGGCGTAGCCGGCGTAGGGAAAAACTTGTGACGCGAACAACTCGGTCGGCTGCACGCCGTCGACCCAGGCCTGATAAGTCTGGTCGCGGGCGGCGGTGATGGCGGCGTTGTGATCGAAGGCGGCGGGCGGCATCCAGGCCTCGATACGGGTGCCACCGAAAGAGGAATGAATGATGCCGATGGGGATGTCGCCGAGGGCGCCGGCCAGATCGCGGCCGAAGGTGTAGGCGGCGGCGGAGAGTTGGGAATCGCGCAGCGCGTCGGGGGTGGAGACGAGCCAGCGGAGTTTGGCGGGATGATCCTGCTTTTGGTCGGAGCGCGGGATGTTGAAGAAACGCAGGCGCGGCTCGTGAGCGGTGGCGAGGACCAGTTCGTGCAGCTCGGTTGGCTGTTGGCCGGAGCGCGGGCCGACGGGTTTTTCCATGTTGGATTGGCCGGAGCAGAACCAGACCTCGCCGACGACAAGGTCTTGGAATTTTTGATTTTTGATTGGGGATTTTTGATTGGGCAGGTGCGCGGTGATAATGAGGTCGCGGCCGATTGCGGTGGCGTCGAGGGCGTCGAGGGTGAGGCTCCAGTGGCCGGTGTCGTCGGTGGTGGTGGTGTGAGTTTGATCGCCGAAGGAGACGGTGATGTGGGCGTCGGGTTCGGCGGTGCCCCAGACGGGAATCGGGCGGTCGCGTTGCAGGACAGCGTGGTCGGTAAAGAGTGGGGCCACGGCGAGCGTGGCGGGGGATGCGGCGGCGACGCAGGCGGATGCGGCGACGACCGCGATGATGAAAAGGAGCGCGGTGGGAATGGGGCGCGGGCGGGGCACGGGGAGAAGAGGCGGAAGGAAGGGGCGGGGAGGGAGAACGAGAACGAGTAAGAGAACGAGAATGAGAGGTGGCGAATGGAGGGTCGTCGCTGGTCGACGACCGGTTGCGGTGGAGTGGAGGAGGGCGGGTAACAGAGAGGCAGGTGGAGCCGAGCTGGAGCTCGGCGTTCCCAGGAGTCTTTCTCTTTCTTCTTTATCTTAATCTTTATCCCCACGGGCCGGAATTCGGCCGCTGGGCAGGGGCGTGGGGAGAATGAGAACGAGTAAGAGAACGCGAGGGGCGAATGTAGGGTCGTCGCTGGTCGACGACCGGTTGGGAGGGAAGTGCGGGCTGAAGCACCGCACTACGGTGTGGAGACGAGAACGAGGTCGCAGCTTTACCCGCGTGGGTCGCGGTTGTTCTTCAGGTCGGTCCAGTCGGTGGCGGGGGCGCGGGGATCGAGGCCGTTGATGAAGTCCTCGATGTTGGTGTAGCCGTCATTGTTGGCATCAGCAACGGCGTCGGCGGGGTTGCGCGGATCGAGGCCGTGACCGGTTTCCCACTGGTCGGGCAGGCCATCGCCGTCGGAGTCGGTGTAGGGCTCGCCTGAATACGTCGGGTAGCCGCCGACCTGGGCGGGATTGGTGATGTAGCCATGGGTCACGCCTTCGGCGAGTTCGTCGACCCAGCGTTGAGCGTAGCCGACATCGGCGGTGCGCTGGAGATCGGCGGCGGTGACGCGGGCGTTGCCGACGGTGCCGGTGCGCACCATCTCGACGACGCGGCGGTCGACGGCGTCGCGTTTCGGCAGGGTGGCGCCGGAATTCGCGAGCACGTTTTCGTAGGATGCGGCGGCGGATTCGATGGTGAGGTGGCTGCGAAGGAGAGGCTCGTCGGCACGAATGGCGGCGAGGGCTTCGGGCAGCGGCTTCTGGGCGAGGTCGGGCTGGACGCCGCCATCCCAGTTGTCGGCGGTGACGCGGGCATTGCCGATGACCTGATTGCCGGCGACGTAGGCCTGGCCGAAATTATCGACCACGGTGCGGGAGCGTTCGGATTCGGGCTTGAGAATACGATGACCGATCGGGGCGTTGGTGTTGGTGCCGGGACCGGGTTTGAAGGTGTTGTTGATGATGTTGTAGAACGAGCGGTGGTCGCCGCCGTCGACGGAGCGGTGGCGCCAGTTGTAGATCACGTTGTTCACGAAGGTGAAATCGTAGATCATGCCGACGCTGGGATTGCGGCCGGTGTTGTTGGCCCAAAGGTTGTGGTGGAAGGCGCTGTTGTAGCCACCGATGGTGGAGCCGAAGGCGTGGTGGTAGGTGTTGAGGCCTTCGGAGAAAATGGAGTGCTGGATGGTGATGTTGACCGTGGGTAGCTTGAGCGACGACGTCTTCGGGTCGTTGTCGTGGTCATACATATGCCGATACATGGACATGTTTTCGTCGAGTCCCCACGAAGCGGATACATGATCGATCATGATGTTGCCGATGGGGTTGCCGCCGATGGAATCGTTGCGGTCGGTGACGTCGAGGTTGCCGCGACGGAAACGCATGTGGCGGATGACAACATCATGGGTTTCGAGTTCGATGGTGTCCCCGGCGATGCAGACCCCGTCGCCGGGGGCGGTGGAGCCGGCGATGGTGATGTAGGGGGCGCGGATGCGGATTTTGCTGTCGAGGCGGATGATGCCGGCGACGTTGAAAATGACGATGCGCGGGCCGGCCGCCTCGCAGGCCTCGCGGAAGGAGCCGGGGCCGGAGTCGTGGAGGTTGGTGACGACCATGACGCGTCCGCCGCGTCCGCCGAAACTATACATGCCGCCGCCCTCGGCGCCGGGAAAGGCAGGGATCTTGGCCTGGATCAGATCGCCGGGTTCCTTGGCGCCGGGCTGGTAGGGTTTGCCCTGGTCGGCCCAGGCGGCGAGTTCGGCCTGCTGGGAGGCGAAAAGGGCGTCGGAGCGGGCGTCGTTGGCGGCCTTCTTGGCGTTGGCGGGTTCCTGGATTTCCTTGGGCACGCGCGGGTAGCCCTGGGCGGAGACAAAGGCGGGGGCGAGCGCGGTGAGCAGTGCGGCGGTGACGGCGGAGGTGAGTCGTAGTTTGGTCATGGCGAGACGAGAGGGCGTTGGGGGCGGGTTTACAGGAGGGAACGGAAGGGGACGGAGCGGTCAGCCTGGAGTTTTTTTACAGAAGGAAAAAAAGGGAACAAAGGTATTGTGATTTTGGATACATTGAGGAGTGGCTCTGTTTTTTTCTGTTTTCTCCTGTAGAAAATGAATCCGGAGGAGTGGCTTGGTTCTCTTCGTTTCCTTCTGTGAGACTGTGGTTTTGTTTTTACAGGAGGGAACGGAGGGGAACAGAGCGGTCAGCCCTGAGGGTATTCTTTTTACAGAATAGAACGAAGGTATGATGATT
>CBINJL010000041.1:0-11088 GCA_966250925.1 uncultured Opitutus sp.
GCCGCTCCGTCAGCGCCACTTTTGGAACGTCACTGGCAGGCGCGCTGGATCGCGCCACATGGTCAGACCGCCCGCACCTACGGCGTGCACCATTTCCGCAAGACCATCGAGCTGCCGACCGTGCCCGAGCGCTTCGTCGTGCATATCTCGGCCGACAACCGCTACCGGCTTTTCGTCAACGGCCAGCCGGTGCACATCGGGCCGGCCCGCGGCGACGTGTTGCACTGGCGTTTCGATTCGCTCGATCTCGCGGCCTTTCTGCGTCCCGGCCGCAACGTGCTCGCCGCGCAGGTTTGGAACTTCGGCGAATACGCGCCCGTCGCTCAGCTCTCGCGGCAGACGGCCTTCATTTTGCAAGGCGACGACAACCACGCCGCCACCGCCAACACCGACGAGTCCTGGCGCGTTTTCTCCAACCCGGCCTACACGCCCATCGCCGACCACGCCGCCCGACTGTGGACCTACATTGTGGTCGGTCCGGGCGACGATGTGGACGGGAAACAGTTCCCCTGGAGCTGGGAGGAAACCGACTTCGACGACTCGGCCTGGCGCCCAGCCGTGAGTCTGCGTCCCGGAGCGCCGCGCGGCACCTCGACCGATGGTTCCTGGCTGCTGGTTCCGCGACAAATTCCGTTGATGGAGTCGCGACCGATTCGCCTCGAGCAGGTGCGGCACAGCAGCGGTATTGAAGTCCCTTCCGGATTTCTCGCCGGCGCCGCGCCGCTGCTCGTGCCCGCGCACACCACTGTTTCCCTCCTGCTCGATCAGGGCGAACACACGACCGCGTTTCCCGAACTGCTCGTCTCGAACGGGGCCGGCAGCGCCGTCACCCTCACCTACGCCGAATCCCTCTATGAAGGCGAAAACAATCCTGGTTCGCGCATCAAGGGCCACCGCGACGAAATCGACGGAAAACACCTGCGCGGATTCTTCGATGTGTTTCGGCCCGACGGCGGCGCCAATCGTTTGTTTCGTCCGCTGCGCTGGCGCACCTGGCGTTATGTGAAACTCGACATCACCACCGGCGACGAACCGCTGACCGTGCACGATCTGCGCGGCGAGTTCACCGCCTATCCGTTCGCCGAACGCGCGACGTTTGCCAGCGCCGATCCTGAACTCGAGCGCATCTGGGAAGTCTGCTGGCGCACGCTGCGCACCGGCTCGCACGAAGTGTTCACCGACAGCTCGTATTACGAGCAATTGAGCTACGTCGGCGACACGCGCATCGAAGCGTTGGTCGGACTCTGGGTTTCGGGCGACGACCGACTCATGCGCAAGTCGATCGAGGCCTTTGACGAAAGCCGCAATCCCAACGGACTCACCTCCTCACGCTGGCCCGATTCACGTCATCAGATCATCCCGCCCTACTCGCTCGTTTGGATCAGCATGGTGCACGACTACTGGCAACTGCGCGACGATCCGGACTTCATTGCCGCGCGCCTCGCCGGCGTGGCCGAAGTATTGCGCTACTACGCCGAGCACAGCGATCCAACCACGGGGTCCTACACCGGCCGCCTGTGGTGGAACTACATCGACTGGATTCCCGCCTGGGGCCGGGATGCGGTGGTGGGACTCGGCGGTGTGCCGCCCCGCGACGCGCAGGGCAGCTCGGCGATTCTCGACCTGCATCATGTTTACACCCTGCGGCAGGCGGCCGAACTCTTCGCCGCCTTCGGTCGCGAAGAAGAAGCCGCGCGCTATCGCGAACGCGCCCGGCGCATCCGCGCGCATGTGCTCGCCACCTGCTGGAATGCCGAACGTAGTCTTGTCGCGGATACAGCCGAACAGCGCACCTTCAGCCAGCATGCCAACGCCTACCTCCTCCTCACCGCCGACGATCCGACGCAGCTGCAGGAAACGGCCCGGCATCTGCGTGATGATGACGACCTGACCCAGGCGACGTTCTATTTCAGTTTCTACACCCATCGCGCGCTCGCCGCGGCCGGGCTCGGCGATAGCTACCTCGCGCAACTCCAGCCCTGGCGCGATGTGTTGAAACTCGGCCTGACCACGGTGCCGGAAACCGCCCTGCCGGACACCCGGTCCGACGCTCATGCGTGGGGCGCGCATCCGCTGCTCGGATTTCTCAACACCGTGCTCGGCGTCCGCCCGGCCACGCCCGGATTTGCCAAAGTGGAAATCGCGCCGCACCTCGGCGAACTCCCCGCGGCCCGCGGCTCCGTGCCGCATCCCCGCGGCGACATCGTCGTGACGCTCGAACGTCGCGGCGCTGGTGGTTTGCAAGCAACCGTGGAACTGCCCGACGGACTCGACGGCACGTTTCGCTGGGCCGGCGAAACCCGACCGCTGCGGCCGGGACGCCAGGAACTTCGTTTCGACTGAACGGAGTGGAGTGACTTCGCTCAGGCGCCGGTCGCCACTGGGCGGCGCGGATCGGCCACCCATTCACTCCACGAACCGACGAAGAGTTTCGAGCCGGGCAGTCCGGCGTAATCCATCGCCAGTAGATTCATGCACGCGGTGATGCCGGACCCGCATTGATGGATCACGGTCGTCGGATCACGATCACCGATCGTCGCCGCGAATTCCGTCCGCAGCTCCGCCGCCGGCCGCACCGTCAAATCGGCATTGAGATTGGTTTTGAAGAACCGATTGCAGGCGCCGGGAATGTGGCCCGCGACCGGATCGATCGGTTCGACTTCGCCGCGAAACCGCTCCGGTGCGCGCGCATCGATCACGAGTCCGTCGCCCTGACGCACCTGGTTTTCGACCGTGGCAACATCAACCCAGAGCGAGGCATCGGGCTGCGGTTCGACCCGTCCGCGCGGCGGCGTCGGCGGCGCTTCGTTTGAGATGGCACGACCTTCGCGCATCCACTTCCCCCAGCCGCCATCGAGCACCCGCACATTCGACAGCCCGATCCACCGGGCCAGCCACCAGAAGCGCGCGGAGTATTGTCCGCCCACATCATCGTAGGCCACCAAGGTGCTCGTCGGCGTCACCCCACACGCGGCGAGGAACTCGCCCAGCCCGGCGGGCTCGGGCAACGGATGCCGGCCGTTGGTGCCGGTCGGCCGGCTCGCCAGCACCGTGTCCACACCGGCAAAAAACGCCCCGGCAATGTGCCCCGCCGCATACCATTCCGCGCCCTTGGTCGGATCGCCCAGATCGTGTCGGCAGTCGAAAATCGTCCAGCTCGCGTCGTCGAGCCGTGCAGCCAGGTCTTCGGTGGAAACAAACATGCCCTCAACGTGCGCGGACCGCGCGCGTCGCGCAAAACGATTGTGCAAATCCCGGACTCGCCAAGCCGTGCCGGCGCCGCCTTGAATGCGCGCCGTGTCCGCAACGAACTTCGTCACACCTCCCGTCCTCAGTTCCACCGATCCCTGCCCGTGCGGCAGCGGCCGCACCTTCGGCGAATGTTGCGAACCGTTGATCAACGGCACCCGGCCGGCCGCCGACGCGGAACAGCTCATGCGCTCGCGCTACACCGCGCATGTGCTGCACGCATTTGAGTATCTGCACGAGACCTACGCCGGCACCGCCGGCACGCCCTACACCGAGGAGGAGTATGGCAACACCATCAAGTGGACGAAGCTCGAGGTGCACAGCCATGAGCCGGAAGTCCGGCCGGGCGTTTCCTACGTCGACTTCTCCGCCCATTTCGAAGAACGCGGTCAGCGCGGCGTGATGCACGAAAAGTCGGAATTCGTGCAGCAGAACGGCCAGTGGATCTTCAACCGGCCGTTGCGCGAAGGTCCGGCCCCGGTGGTCAACACGACCAAGGTCGGCCGCAACGATCCGTGTCCGTGCGGCTCGGGCAAGAAGTTCAAGAAGTGCTGCGGCAGCTGATCGCGATCGGCGGCGTTTAACGTCGTATCGCCCTGATCTCGCGGCGGGCAACTCGACGCTTGTGCCCTGCGGCCGGCGTTGACTTGCTACGCCCCGATGCCCCGTCCCACGCACCCCGGTGGGTTGAAGCTCGGTGAATACGTCGGCTACGCGCTCGGCGACACCGCTTCCAACCTGTTTTTTCAAACCTTCAACATCTTCCTCATCTACTTCTACGTGGATGTCTGGGGGATTCCGGCGGCCGCCGTCAGCACGATGATGATCGTGGTGCGGCTGTTCGACGCGGTGAACGATCCGCTGATGGGACTGGTCTGCGACCGCACCCGCACCCGCTGGGGCAAATACCGGCCGTATCTGCTCTGGATGGCGATTCCCTACGGCGTATGCGGCTATCTGCTCTTTGCCAGTCCGGATCTGAGCGACGGCGGCAAACTGGTGTATGCCTACGCCACTTACACCGCGATGCTGGTGGCCTACACCGCCATCAACGTGCCCTATTGCGCGATGCTCGGCGTGATCAGCTCGTCGTCGCGCACCCGCACCGTCGCCTCGACGTTTCGTTTCGTGGGCGCGTTCACCGGCGGGCTCGCCATCACCCTGCTGGTGCGCCCGCTCGTCGCAGCACTCGGCGATGGCAACGAAGTCGCGGGCTTCAAGTCCACCATGGCGATCTTCGCCTTCGCCTCGATCGCGCTCTTCTGGGTCACATTTGCCGCGACCAAGGAACGCGTCGAGCCTCCCGTCGGCCAGCGCACCAACGTGAAGGAGGAACTCGGCGAACTCATGCGCAACGGCCCTTGGATCGCGCTGCTGTTCTCCGCCATTTTCTCGACCACGTTCATCGTCCTGCGCGCCGGCAGCACGCTGTTCTATTTCAAATACGTCGTCGGGGCCGACAACACGCCGATCCTGTTCAACACCTTCGATACCGTGACGGTGTTTCTCTCGTCCGGCATGTTTTGCCAGATTCTCGGCACGGCGTGCTACGGTCTGGTCGCGCGCGTGGCCGACAAACGCACCAGCGCCGTCGTGCTGACCATGATCACGGCGGTCTGCTACGGTGCGTTTTTCTTCGTGCCCGCCGACGCCTTCGGGCTGCAGCTGTTCCTCAACGGACTCGGGGCGTTTGCCGCCGGCCCGACCTCGGCGCTCGTCTGGGCGATGTATGCCGACGTGGCCGACTACGGCGAATGGAAGTTCGGCCGCCGCTCCACCGCGCTGGTCTATTCCGCGTCACTCTTCGCGTTGAAAACCGGCTCGATGATCGCCGGCTGGCTCACGCCGCTCTTTCTCGCCGCCTTCGGTTTCGTGCGCGACGCCGATCAGACCACCACCGCCCTGCTGGGCATCACGCTGGCGTTTTCGCTCGGCCCGTTCGTCTTCGCCACCTTGAAGGCAATCGCGCTGTGGATTTATCCGCTCAAGCAGGCCCAGGTCGACGAAATCGAACAGGCGTTGGCGGCACGTCGCGGCACGTCGGAAACGACCGCGTGACGCTGCGCCAACGGCCGGATCAACTTACACGTTGACCGGCTCGCGTTGCCCGCTGCGCATCGCCGCATAGATCGCCTCGATCACGACCATGTCACGGCGTCCCATCGCGCCGCTGACCGGCGACTCGCGGTCCTCCGCAATGCAGCGGGCAAAGTCATCCATCTGCGCGGCCTGCTGATTGAAGCGGGGAAACTGCAGCGTGCCGTCATGCGTCGCGCCGCGCAGGCCGCCGTAGCTGTAGGCCGGTTCGACGTGAAACCAGCCGCGCTCGGCCTCGGCCCGAAATAAGTTGCCGTTGTCATTGTAGCTGGTGCGCGCTTCGCAGATCCGACCGTCGGAAAACTCCATCGTCCATTCCAGCGTCTCCTCGACGTCGCGGAAAAAGTCGGGCCGCTCCTTCGGCAATGAGCGCGCCATGACCGCCACCGGCGGTTGTTCCGCGGTCGCCATCATTGCTTCCTGCAACACATACACGCCCAGATCCATCAACGGCCCGCCACCGGACAACGCGTGTTGGGCGCGCCATTGCGGACGGCCCATCACAAAACTGAAGTTACCCGACATCTTGCGAAACGGGCCCACTTCCCCGCTGCGGGCGAGCCGGCGCAGTTCCGCGTGGTAGGGATCGAAGTGCAGACGATAACCGATCGACAATTTCACCCCGGCGTCGCGACACGCGGCGATGACGGCATCGGCCTCGGCCACCGAAACGGTGAAGGGCTTTTCGCTGATCACGTGTTTGCCCGCCCGCGCCGCCTTGATGCTGTGCTCCGCATGCAGGGCGTTGGGCGTGACCACATAGACGATGTCGATGTCGGGATTGTCGGCCAACTGATCCATCGTTTCGTAGTGGTAGACCGATGACGCCGGAAACCCGTAGTCAGTCGCCCAACGGCGCCCCTTGTCTGCATCACCCGTGACCACGCCGGCCAGGCGACAGTGCTTCGTCTCGCGCAGCGCCGGCCCGAGTTGCCCGGTCGAATACGAGCCCAAGCCCACCAACGCCACGCCGAGTTTGCGCGTCGACGCCGTTTCACCGGCCGCCGACACGACGCGGGGCAACACGGCGGTCCCGGCCAACAAGGCAGTGTTGCGCAAAAATAAACGGCGGGAATGGGGCGGGAAAATGGTCGGGGCAGGCATGGCGCCAACCTAGGCTGGCACCAGCGGGAGGCGACAACATAGCGTCCGTCGCCGGCAATCGTTCAGCAGGTTTCGACTACATCACCGCGGCCGAAATGCCAGGCGTTTCAGGGGCGTTCCAAGCCGAGTTTTTCCAGCTTCTTGAACGCGATATTGCGCACGTAGGGATCGTTGGAATTCAGGTTCACGTAATTCTGGTGATAGTTTTCCGCCGGATAGAACGCATCGAGCGCCTTGATCTCGGTAACGATGGCCTTGTCGTGTTTCGCACTCTCGGCCTCACGCGAGGCGCGGGCGACACGCAGTTGCTCGTCATCGTGAGCCAGAATAATGCTGCGATAATGAGGACCGAAATCCGGCCAGACGCCGCGCGGGTCGGTCGGATCATGCGTCTTCCAGAAGTAGTCGACCAACTCGCGGTAGCTGGTCTTTTCCGGATCGAACGTGATCTGAATCACCTCGGCGTGGCCGGTTTTGCCCGAACTCACCTGCTTGTAGGTCGGGTTGCGTTCCGGGCCGCCGGCATAACCAGAGACGACATCGATCACGCCGGGCAATTGCTCGTAGATCGCCTCCACGCACCAAAAACAACCGGCGCCGAAGGTGGCTTTTTGCGGTTCCGCCGCGCCGATACCGCAGGAGGCCAGCAGGAATCCGAACAAGAAATGGTAACGTTGCATGCGCATGAGACCCGTCACGATGGCGCAATATTCCCTGATTGCGAATCCGGCCGCCGATCCGAGGTCGGCCAGGTGCCGCTTACCATCCGCAGGCCGCGCGCACCGCCGGTTCGAGTTCGGCCGCAATCTGTTCCTGTTGAAACACCACCGGATGGGCGTCGAGGACGGTGCCCGGTTGATGCGAAACCTCCACCACCCGCACGATCTGGCCGGTGTCGGCCGTGTGGGTGCGGGCCGCTTCGTCGAGACAGGCATACAGCGCCGTGCGCTTTTTGGCATCATCGCTTCCGGGCGCGGTGCCGTGCATCGGACTGCCGGTCAGCACGATCACCGCCGTCGGATGCACCGCCTGAATCCGGGCGAGAAACGCGAGATAGGCCTCCACAAAGGCGGTGTGTTCGGGCAGCCCGAGGCTGAAGTCGTTTTGTCCCAGCATGATCACGATCGCATCCGGAGCGTAGGCCGCGTGTTCCCATTGCGAAGCGGGATCGTCCGGCAAAACCCGTTCGAAAAACTGCGGCGCGGTGGCCACGTCCGTGCGACCGTCCCACGCACGGGTCAAACCGCGGCCGCCATACGCCACGATGTTCACCTGCGCCTGCAGCGAACGGGCGAGCAACCAACCCCAGGTGCGCTCGGCGTTGTTGGTGCGCGGAGTCGGGTCGGGCACGCCGGGCAACTGTTCGACGTAGTGACCCGTGGTGATGGAATCGCCGATGACGAGGAGGCGTCGATCCGGCCCCGACGACGGGGATGCAATTTTCGTTTTCGCATCCAAAATCTCGATACATTCCAGCGTCGCCAATCCCTGCCACGCCTCGGTGCGCCGCACCAGCGTCACTTCCCAGCCCGTCGCCGGAGCCGGACCCGCCGGGAGCGGAATGACGTTTTCACCCGGAGCCAGGTGCAGCACCGCCGGACTCCAACCGTTGATCGAAAGATTAAAATAGCAGGTCTCCGACTCGGCCCGCAGGCGCAGGCGCGGTGCGGGGCCGGAGTAACGAAAACGCAATTGCACGCCGGGATAGGCCATGATCCGACCACCGGTCGACGTGGCGGCGGTGCGTCCCATCCAATCGAGCCGCCCATCGGTCGCCAGCACCCGCGCAACAACATCCGTCGCGCCGGTGTCCTGCGCCATCGCCCTGCCGCTCGCCAACAGCACGAGCGTGAGACCGAAGAGACGTTTGCAAGCATGCCAACCACGTCCAAGAGAAGCCAAAGCCATGGAAGCAGCACACAATGCCGGCGCTCGATGGCAACGCAGCGTTACCCGGAGCCGCATTGCCTAACGATCAAGTAAGCCGGGACGTTGAGCGCGGGAAACCCGGGTTAACCTGCAACCGAAATCCCCTCCTTCTTCCCTGCGCTGCCGGCGCCGTTACTCGCCCGCAGTGTTTTCACCCCCACCCTTCTCTCATGAAGTTACCTTCCCTGCTGCTGGTCGCCTGCGGCCTTTTGCTGTCTCCTCTCCAGGCCCAACCGTCCCGGACCGTTGCCATCGATATCGATGCCCGCAACACCGGCGCGCCGATCAATCCGTTCATTTACGGTCAATTCATCGAACACCTCGGTCGCTGTATCTACGGCGGGATCTGGGCCGAGATGCTGGAAGACCGTAAATTCTATTTTCCGGTCACCGCCGATTACGCGCCTTATGCCCGGTTGACCGAAACGGAGTTTCCCGTCGTGGGCGCCTCGCCGTGGGAAATCCTCGGTGATGCCGCCGGCGTCACCATGACCACCGACGCTCCGTTTGTGGGCAAACACTCGCCGCGCGTCACCGCCGGCAACGGCATCCGGCAACACGACCTCGGCGTGCGGGCCGACATGCCGGTTGACGGTTACCTCTGGGCCAAGGCGTTGGCGGGACGGGCCACCCTGCGGGTTACACTGACCTGGGGCGATGGTTCCGAGGCTCGCGAAAGCATTGAACTGCATTTCCGCGGTCACGACTTTACCCGCCAAACTTTCAGTTTCACACCCCGCGCCACCCTCGCCCGCGGCGCCACCTTCACGATCGAAGTGCTCGATGGCGATGTCGTGCTCGGTCCGCCTTCGCTGATGCCGGCCGACAACGTCCGCGGCCTGCGCGCCGATACGCTCGCGCTGCTCAAGCAACTCGACGGCACCATCTATCGTTGGCCGGGCGGCAACTTCGTTTCGGGCTACAATTGGCGCGACGGCATCGGCGATCGCGACCGTCGCCCGCCGCGCAAAAACCCGGCCTGGACCGGCGTCGAACACAACGACTTCGGCACCGACGAGTTCATTGCCTTCTGCCGTGAGATCGGCACCGAGCCGATGATTGCCGCCAACACCGGATTCGGCGACGCCTACTCCGCCGCCCAGTGGGTCGAATACACCAACGGTTCCAGCGCCACCCTCGGCGGCTCCTGGCGCGCCAAAAACGGCCATGACGAACCCTACGACGTCAAATACTGGTGCGTGGGCAACGAGATGTTCGGCGACTGGCAGCTCGGTTACATGGCCCTGCCGCACTACACCATCAAACACAACGAAGTCTCCGAGGCGATGTGGGCGGTCGATCCCTACCTCACCCTCGTCGGCGTGGGTGATCTGCAGATCAGCAACAATCAGGGTGACGCCGACGCCGACGCTCCGTCGATCGGCTGGTCCGAAGGCATGCTCCGCGAAAGCAGCGACTACATGGATATGATTTCCGAACACTTCTACCGCGGCCGCGTGCCGTGGACTGAGGAAGGCGTCGCGCCTCTGGCCGAGCACGTCGGGATGCTGAAGGAGTCCATTCGCCAAAAGGCCGAAGGTCACCGCAAGCTGCAGGCCGAATTGGAAAACCTCGGTGATCGCCGCATCCCCATCGCGATGGACGAGTGGAACTACTGGCACCGCGACTACGTTTACGGCGAACTCGGCTGCGTTTACGACTTGGCCGACGCCCTCGGCACTGCCGTCGGCCTCCACGAATACTATCGCCAGAGCGATGTCGTGCAGATGGCCCACTACGCCCAGACCGTGAATGTCATCGGCGCGATCAAGACGTCGCGCATCGCCGCCGAAATGGAAGGCACCGGCCTCGTGCTCCAGCTCTACCGCGCCGAATTCGGCACCACGCCGCTGAAACTCGCCGACGACGCCGTGCCCGCGCCGCTGGATGCCGCCGCCGCCTTCACCCCCGACGGTTCCGCCATCACGCTCAGCGTGGTCAACCCCACCGCCAACGCCGTCGCCATCGACGCCAACCTCCCGGGCCGGCCCACCGCCATCAAACGCTGGATCATCTCCGGCGCCGACCGCGAAGCTCACAACACCCCCGGTCAACCGCGCGGGATCGACATCCGCAACGACAGCGTGCCGGCCGACGCCGCCACGTTGGAAGTCCCCGCGCTCAGCGCCACGCTCTTCCGCATCGAAGTCTCGCGCTGATATCATCGTCTGCTCCCCGGGGGGCGATGGCGCTGGGAAAAACCCCATTGACATCCCCCCCGCCGAGCCGGTTTAGTCCGCGTCTTTTTCAGATATGAGCACCTCCGAAGAAACCCAGCGCAGCATTACTCCGGTGGAGATTCCCTTCACCACGCCGCAGGCGCTGAAGCAATACACCACCGACACGGGCAAGATCCTCCCGCGCAAATACACGCGCCTCTCCGCCAAGGAACAGCGCCGCATCACCAAGACCGTCAAGCGCGCCCGCAACCTGCTGCTCACGCAGTAAGTCGCCCGACAACAAAGTTTTACAAGCCGAAGCGAACCGCTTCGGCTTTTTCATGCCCACCCGCCATGCAGACCCGGATCTATCGCCCGACACCGCACAATCTGCGCCGCCTGGCCAATCTGCTGCGAGCGGGGCAGGTGATCGCCGTGCCGTCGGAGACGGTTTATGGCCTGGCCGGCGACGCGCTGAATCCAGCCGCCTGCGAAGCTATTTTTGCCGCGGAGAGATGGCAGAGCGGTCTAATGCGGCGGTCTTGAAAAC
>CBINJL010000042.1:0-10970 GCA_966250925.1 uncultured Opitutus sp.
GGCGTGCTTTGCGGCCTTCGCGGTCTTTGCGTTAAACTTCAATTGCGGAACATAGGATAACCGCGCTTGCTCCGGCGCGGCGGTTTCACGCAGGGTGTGCCCACCGTCGCCGCGATCTTCCGGCCCAGGGACCGTTAGACCTTCCGACCTTAAGACCTTTAGACTTTCAGACCTTCAGACTTAATAAATGGCCGTCAACCTTCGCGCTCCCGTCGAGATGCTCAGCGTATTCAAGCTGACCACGCGGGAGCGTTGGGACATCGGGACGCCGCTCATCATCGCCACCTTAAGCACGATCGGCGTGGCGTTTATCTACAGCGCGCAATACTCCACCAGCGACGCCGACTGGACCAAACAGATCGTGTGGCTCACCGCCGGGCTGTTGCTCTACACGGCGGCTTCGTTGGTCGACTACCGGTTTTGGCTGAGCGTAATCCATTGGTTTTACGGCACCTGCCTCATTTTGTTGATTTTGGTCCTCATCCCGGGAGTGGGATCGGCCAAATTCGGGGCGCAGCGCTGGCTGGATCTCGGGCCATTCAGCCTGCAGCCCTCCGAACCGGCCAAGGTCGGCGTGCTGCTGGTCACGGCCTCGATCCTGATGCGCGAAAAGGTCGGCGGCGTCTTCCAATCGCTCGGTGTGCTGGGGAAGTTGGCGCTTGCGGTGGGAATTCCCATCTTCCTTATCCTCCTGCAACCTGACCTCAAATCGGTTATCGTCCTGCCCCCCATGGTCTTTTCAATGCTCTACGTTTCCCGTCTTTCGACGCGGTTCTTCGTGGCGGCATTGGGCGCCTTCGTGCTGGTGGTGGGAACGGTGGCGTGGGATTGCGCGCGCTACATCCACTTCATGGAGTCCAACGGCTACTCCTTCCAACGGGACAAGGGCGTTTACGAGGCCCACAGTTGGTTGCCGTTGCACGATTATCAGCGCAATCGCTTGGCGACGTTCATCGATCCCGACAAGATCGAGCCGCTCGGGGCCGGGTGGAATCAGCGCCAATCACTCATTTCCGTCGGCAGCGGCGGTCTGCTCGGCAAGGGCTGGACCGAGGGC
The DNA here is from genome assembly GCA_966250925.1 of uncultured Opitutus sp. Classification (GTDB taxonomy): domain Bacteria; phylum Verrucomicrobiota; class Verrucomicrobiia; order Opitutales; family Opitutaceae; genus Actomonas. Next base: position 1,058 of record CBINJL010000042.1, read on the forward strand.
ACGCAGGCCCAGCTCGGCTACCTGCCCCGCTCCGTCGCGCACAACGATTTTATCTTCTCGGTCATCGCCGAGGAGAAAGGACTTTTGGGAAGCCTCACGGTTCTCAGCTTGTTTGGTTTGATGTTGTTAAATGGCATTCGCATCGCCGGCCTCGCCCGGGATCGCTTTGGCACCCTGCTCGCCCTCGGCGTCACGGTGCTCTTCGCCGTGCACGTGTTTGTTAACATCGCCATGACCATCGGGCTGATGCCCATCACGGGCATACCACTTCCCTTTATTAGCTACGGTGGTTCCTTCATGCTCAGTTGCTGTCTGCTGCAGGGACTCGTCCAGAGCGTCTATCGGTTCCGAAAGGACTTCACGTGAAACTGAACTTTTCGACCGCATACGCACGCCGGACCGGGCATCCCCGCGCCTCGACTCTCGCGGAATGGGCCACCGTCCAACCCAAGGACAACACCCACCATGAGCGATCAACATTCCTCCCGGTCCGACGACGGCCAGCAAACCGCCGCCGCCGACCCGGCCTCCCAGTATGATGCCGAGCTGGCCCAACCGCCCGCCGAGGGCAAAGCCGAAGCCGTCGATCGTGACGGCCTGAAAAAAGGCGCCCACGACCGCGCCAAGCAGCGCCCGCTGCTGCAGAAAATCGTCGCCGCCTTCAAGAAGGAGAAATCCTCCTTCCGCGAACTCATCATCAACGCCGAACCGCTCGAAAAGCGGGTCGCGTTGCTGGTCGACGGCGTGCTCGAAAAATACGAGATCGAGCGCGAATCCGACAACCGCATGGTCGGCGGCATTTACAAGGGCCGGATCAAGAATCTCGACCCCGGCCTCAAGGCTGCCTTCGTCGACATCGGTTACAACAAAAACGCCTTCCTGCATTACTGGGACATGCTCCCGGCCGCCGCCGATTCCTCCGTCGAGGTCGTGCGCGTCAACAGCAAGAAAAAGGGCAAACCGAAGTCCGGCGCCGAGCCGACCGTAAAGGACATCCCGCGCCTCTACCCGCCCGGCTCCGAGATCGTCATTCAGGTCACCAAGGGCCCCATCGGCACCAAGGGTCCGCGCACCACCACCAACCTTTCCCTGCCCGGCCGCTACCTCGTGCTCATGCCGTTCAGCGACCAGTGCGGCATCTCGCGCAAGATCGAGGACCCCAAGGAACGCCAACGCCTCAAGCGCCTCGTCAACGATCTCACCATCCCCGAGGGCATGGGCGTGATCGTGCGCACCGCCGGCGAGGGCAAGAAGGCGCGTTACTTCGTGCGCGACCTGCACCTGTTGCTCAAAACCTGGGCCCAGATCCAAGCCCGCGAAAAGAGCGAACGTTCCCCGGCCTGCCTTTACCAGGAGCCCGACATCGTCGAGCGCACGGTGCGCGACTTCCTCACCGAGGAGGTCGACCGCGTGTTGGTGGACAACCTCGAAGACCACGCCCGCGCCCAGGCCGCCGTGGCTCAGATTTCCGCCCGCTCCAAGGGCAAGATCGCACTCTACAAGGACAACATTCCCATCTTCGAGCGCTTCAACATCGAGCGTCAGATCGAGCAGACCGCCCTGCGCAAGGTCGGCCTGCCTTCCGGCGGCGAGATCATCATCGACGAGACCGAGGCCCTCATCGCCGTCGACGTGAACACCGGCTCGCACAAGAACCGCGGCGGCGACGAGAAAAACGTCATCTACGCGGTCAACCTCGAAGCCGCGGCCGAGATTTCCCGCCAGATCCGCCTGCGCAATCTCGGCGGTCTGATCATCATCGACTTCATCGACATGAAGGAACGGCGCCACCGCAACGCCGTGTATGAGAAAATGTGCGAACTCATGGCCGCCGACCGGGCCAAGACCCACATCCTGCCGATCTCCCAGCTCGGCATCATGCAGATGACCCGCCAGCGCCAGCAGGAATCGTTGTCGAGCAACCTCTACACCGACTGCCCCTACTGTCGCGGCCGCGGCATCGTGAAATCGGCCACCACCATCTCGGTCGAACTCCAGCGCCGCCTCTCCTCCATCGTGCGTCGCCTCACCGCCCGCAACGGCCAGCAGGACTACGCCCTGCGCGTCCTGGTCAACCCGACCATCCTCGAACGCCTGCGCAACGAAGACGCCGAACTGCTCGTCCGCATGGAACGCGATTTCGGGGTCAAACTGGCCTTCCGCGCCGACCTCAACTACCACGTCGAGAACTTCAAAATCATCAACGCCAACACGGGAGAGGAATACCGATAACCGTCCTCTCGTGCAGGCACGCTATTCGCGACATCGAGAACTCTTGTCCGCCATAGCCTTGGCGACGGTGGATCAAAATCATCAACGCCAACACCAGCGAAGAGTATCGGTGAAAATTCAGACCGCATCGCAGCGGCCTGAATCCTCGTTCTCATTCTCCTAATCGTTCTCGTTCTCAAAAGCGCGCTCCATCCGGAGCGCGCTTTTTCGTGCCAAAGAGCTCAACCGCCTGGCCGGCGATCTCGTCGTCGCGGCGTGGGTGACCCCCAAGCAATCCTGCGGTGCAACGACCACGACTTCGCGCGCTCACATTCTCGCGGCCATGTTCCTTCCCCAAAAAACGTTGGCCGGTCGCCTACCCCTAAGCGACCGGCCATTTGCTTTCTTGGTAACCCCAATAAGTCCCCGCTAAGCGGGAACAGGAGCAGCATCCGCCCATGTTCCCGCCCGGTCAACTTTGGCATCATTACAGTTTGGCAAGGTTGGATCAGCGCCCCGCCCGCCGTTAAAAGTAGCGGGAGCATCCTGCTCCCGTGCGCTGCCTCTCAGCAACACCCGCTCGGACCGCACAGACGGGAGCTGGAAGCTCCCGCTACTTTGCGTCGTGTCGCCCCTCCGACGTCACTCCGCCGGCCAGAGCCAGAAGTGCACGCCTTGTTTTTTCCAACCGGCTTTTTCCGCCGCCGCCCGCGCCTTTTGACTGCTCAGCCACACGCGCTGTTCACCTTGGCGATATTGAATCACCGCCGGTCCACCGGAATCCGACGCCGCCACATGGCCCACCGCGCCTTCATCACTGAATCCGTCCTGCACGAGCAGCGGAATCTGGGGCGCATCCGTTTCGAGCACACGTTCAGTTTGGTCGTCGCGAACCCGCGTCAGGCGGTGCACCGCGCCCGATCCCGCCACCGCTTCCGTTTCGATACAACCGGTCGCATCCACCCGCCAGCCCTGCGCTTCGAGCTGCGCTTTTTCCTGCGCATCGTGCGAGATCAACGACTCCCGCATCGCCGGATCGACCAGCAACCATGCCTCCACTTTTTCGGCACGCACGACGCCGATAACCGGCCCCAGCGCCACCATCATCATCGCGATGCCAATGTGCAGACTACGGGAACTCATAATTCCTCCCATGGACCGCCCCTGCCCCGCGTGGTTCGAACACCCTCAGATCGTTTCCCATGCCCGCGCCGCCACCGGGTCACGGCCTTCGTCGTATTCGATATGATCGATCAGCGTTTCGATCGGCTTCCCTTCCAAACCACTGGCGCGAATTCGCTCCGGCAGGACATGCGAACGTTCATCCCGCCAACCGAGTTTGGCGATGAACCGATTCCAGACATGGCACTCTTCGTCGCTGCGACGCGTGCCCTGCGCCTCCGCCCATGCCAACACGGCGGCATCGTCTTCACCGGCCAAAACCCGTTCGCGCAAGTCCGCATAACGCACCCCCAGAAACCGGCAGCAGCGTCCATCCAGGAGGTTGTGTTTTTCGTCGCCCAGATTGTCGCAATAGTCCGCCGGCAACGCCCCTGCGGCCCGCAACCGAATCTTGTCCAGCATGCGGCCGAAATAGATCAGCCGCCCCACTTTGTCGTAACAACTCCGCAATCCGGGCACGTGTGGCATGAGTCGCCAGTCAACGCATCGCCCGCACGGTTGCGAGCCACCGGACTACACAGTCGCAACGCCCGCCCCACGGCACAGTTGCCAGTCTCCTGGACACGCGTTTCACCGTTGGGACGCGCCTAGGATGCGGGATCGAATCCGAAAACGCGCAACTCCTGCTGACAGTGACAACCTCGGGCCATGCGGGCGGCCCAAGCGATCGCTTCCTCCCGAGACGGGAGCTCAAGCACGGTGAAACCACCATTAAGCGCAGGCGCCCACGGATAGCCGCCGTCAACCACAGTGCCGTCGGCCGACACGAGCACGGGCGGCACGGATTCGTCGATACCGCCCCCAAAGACATAAACCCCGGCGGCCTTCGCCTCCTCGATTACCGCATGCGAGTCCCGCACCACCGCCTCCCACTCATCGTCGGGCACGTTCATCGCCTTGCTGGGAAATGAAATCAGATACTTGGCCACGGTGCTCCTTTTGCGGGGATTGATTTTTTGACGAGAACTGCGGGTTTTCCCCACGACAATCCCACGGGTTGCCTACAACTCAACTCCGTCCAGCGCACCCTGGGATGATTCTAAACCTTACCTCCTGCGCGCCGGGCACCAGACCCCAGAAAATGACGCTCCCGCCTGACTGTCCGAGCCGCCGTGGACGGCCACTACCACGGACCCCCGTTACCGCTGTTTTTCCCCCGGGCATAGTGCCCCTGCTTTTGATCGATGCGCTTCCGATCCCTTCCCCAATTCCCTGCCCGTGCCCGTTGGGTCGGCTTGTCCACTCGCGTCTTCGTCGCGGTGATCGCGTGCGCCACTGTCGCCCGTCCGCTTGACGCGGCCGTCGAACTGCTGGCCGCAGAACATCACGAGCCAACCACCTTCCCGCTCGTCACCACCGCAGGCTGCGTCCCCATCGTCATCGCGGCCGATGCGCCCGAAGTCGTTAAAATCGCCGCGGCCGACTTTGCCGCCGATGTCGAACGGGTTTCCGGACAACGTCCTGAGATTCTGGATACGACAACCGCCGACACTTCCCGTCCGCGCATTGTCGTCACTCTGGCGCCCGAACTGGCGGACCGCTGGGAGGCGTTTCAACTGTCCGCCACGACGACCGAGCTCACCGTCGCCGGAGCCGACGCCCGTGCGCTCGCCTTCGGGCTTTACGAGCTCTCGCGCCGCATCGGCGTCTCGCCGTGGGCGTGGTGGTCCGACGTGCCGATTGCCCGCCACGAGACGCTGCTCCTCACCACCGGCAGCGAACCGGTCGACGCGCCCGCCGTTAAATATCGCGGCGTGTTCCTCAACGACGAGGGCTGGGGCCTCGTGCCGTGGGCGGCGAATACCTTCGAACCCGAGGCCGGCAATCTCGGCCCGAAAACCTACGCCCGCATCTTCGAACTGCTGCTGCGCCTGCGCGGCAACGCCATCTGGCCGGCCATGCATCCGGGAACGACCCCCTTTCACCAGATGCCGGGCAACGCCGCCACCGCCGATCGCTACGCCATCGTCGTCGGTTCGTCCCACGCCGAGCCGATGTTGCGCAACAATGTCGGTGAGTGGACGCAGGATCACGACCGCTACAACTACGTAACCAACCGCAACGGCGTGCTCGCCTATTGGGAGGATCGCGTCGCCGAGCGCACCGCCGGCGAAAGCATCTTCACCCTCGGCATGCGCGGCATCCATGACAGCGGCATGGTCGGCGCCAGCACGCAGGCCGATCGGCTCGCGACCTGGGAACGGATCTTTTCCGATCAACGCGAATTGCTCGCCCGCCACCTCGGCGACGGCGACCCGACCCGCGTCCCGCAGATCTTCGTGCCTTACAAGGAAGTGCTGCCCGATTACGACGCCGGCCTGCGTGTTCCCGACGATGTGACCATCGTATGGCCCGACGACAACTTCGGCTACATCCGCCGCTTCGCCACCGCCGCCGAACGCGAACGCGCCGGCGGCCTCGGTGTGTATTATCACCTGTCCTATCTCGGCGCGCCATTTTCCTGGCTCTGGGTCGACACCATCCCCACCGCCCTCGTCTGGTCGGAGATGACCCGCGCCTACGAACAGGGCGCGCACACGCTCTGGATCGGCAACGTCGGCGACTTCAAACTCATCGAGCTTTCCGCCGAATACTTTCTCGATCTTGCCTGGCATGCGGATCGCACCACGCCCGAACATGCCACGACGTTTTTGCGCCGCGTCGCTGCCCGCGATTTCGGCGAGGCCCACGCCGACGCCGTATCCGAACTTTGGATGCGCCATCAACTTCTCGCCGCCGCCCGCAAACCCGAGCACCTGCAGTGGCAGCTCCCGCTCAAGTCCTACCAACCGACGACGTTCACCGCGGCGGAAATGCATACCCGCCTTGCGGCCTACGCCGCGCTCACGCACGACGTCGAGACCCTCGTCGCCGCGCTGCCGCCCGAGGCGCAGGATGCGTTTTTCCAACGCGTGACCTATCCGCTCGGCATCGCCGCGGCCATGAATGCGCGTTACTTCAACGCCGAACTCGCCCGCCTCGCCCAGGCTCGGGGCGATAACGAATCCGCGCAGCAATTCTGGACGCAATCCGAAGCCGGCGACCAGCAGTGGCGCGAACTGACCCGCCGTTACAATGAAGACATCGCCGGCGGCAAGTGGCGCCACATCGTTCGCTTCAACGGCATGGACATGGAGGAATGGCGCCCACGCTTCCAACCCGATCCTGAAATTCCTCCGCTGGATTCGCCGGCCCAGGAAACGATTGTTCTTTCTGAACCGCCTGCCTCCAACCCGGGTTCCGTTCCTCCGGTCGATACGCGCTCCGGTGACTTTTTCGAACACGATGGCGTCGTCTCCCTTCATGCCGGCCACTTCACCACCCGAGACGATGCCCCCGACGGCACCGGTTGGCGCAGCGTGTCCGGCCTCGGCCGCACCGGCTCCGCCGTGACGGTGCTGCCGTCCACCGCGATCATCGATTCGACGCAGGCGCCGCGCCTGTCCTACCGTTTCCATGTCGCCACCGCTGGCGACGCCACGATCCACGTGCGACTCGTGCCGACCTTTCCCATCGACCCCGACCAAGGCCTGCGTTTCGCGCTCGCGATCGACGACGGCGCCGTGCTGCCCGTGACCGTGACGGAGGGTTTCGACACCAAGTCCGAGGCCTGGAAACAACGTGTTCTCACCAACGCCACCGAGACCAAGATCGCGTTGCCCTCGCCGCTCACGCCCGGCTGGCACACCCTGCATCTTGTCGCCGTCGACCCCGGCGTGGTGATCGACAAACTGGTGCTCGATCTTGGTGGCCTGCGCCCGTCCTACGATGGCCCGCATGAAACGCGGCTGCCGTGACGGCGGCGGTTAGGGCGTGGCTGCGGGCTAAAGCACCGCACGACACGGAGCGGCGACAGAGTTACCTTGGCTTTGCCAGATCCTCCGGATGATGGTGCAACCGTCATCCGCCGCGCGCTGCCCCAAACCGACCGCCATGAAACTCTTTTCCTGCCTCGTATTCGCGTTCACCGCCCTGTTCAGCCTCGCGACCGCGACGGAAAGACCCCGCGTCTTTGTTCTGACCGACATCGAAAATGAACCTGACGACGCCATGTCGCTCGTGCGTTTCCTGGTGTATTCAAATCATTGGGACGTCGAAGGTCTGGCCGCCACCACCTCGATCCACCAACGCAACCGCGTCGCTCCGGAAAAGATCCGGCAGATCGTCCACGCCTACGGCAAAGTGCGCGACAATCTGGAGCTCCACGAGCCGGGGTTTCCTGCCATGGAGGACTTGCTCTCCCGGATCACCGAAGGCCCCGCGCTTTACGGCATGGAAGGCGTCGGCCCCGAGCACGATTCGCCCGCATCCGAGTTGCTGCGACAACGTGTGCTCGCCGCCGACGAACGTCCGTTGTGGGTGCTGGCCTGGGGCGGCGCCAACGTGCTTGCACAGACGCTGTGGAAACTCCGCGACACGCTTCCGCCCGAGGAAACAGCCCGGGCGATCAGCCGGCTGCGGATCTATACCATCTCGGATCAGGACGACAGCGGCCCGTGGTTGCGTGAAAATTTTCCGCAACTATTCTTCATCGCGAGCCCGGGCATGCATGGCGGCGGCGCCTATCATCACGCCACCTGGAGCGGCATCAGCGGCGATAATTTTCACGGCCGTTTCGACGGCGCCGACGCGTCGCTGGTGAGCAACGAATGGCTCGAACGCCATGTGCGCCGCAAGGGACCGCTCGGTGCCGAGTATCCCCATTGGGAATACCTGATGGAAGGCGACACGCCGTCGTTTCTCAACCTGATCGACAACGGCCTGAGCGCGCCCGAGCACCCCGATTGGGGCGGCTGGGGCGGTCGCTACGAATTTTACACCCCGCGCGCGCGTCCCTGGTTTCTGCAGCCCGAAACCCGTCCTTTCTGGGCCACGGCGGAGGATGAAGTGCTCGGCCGCGACGGCCGCTGGCATACCGGCAATCACGCCACCATCTGGCGTTGGCGCGAAGCGTTTCAAAACGACTTCGCCGCGCGCATGGATTGGACGATCAAACCCTACGACCAGGCCAATCATCCGCCCGTGCCGCAACTCGCCCACGCCGATCGCCTCACGGTCAAAGCGGGCGACACGATCGAACTCGACGCCACGCCATCCCGCGATCCCGACGGCGACGCGTTGTCGTATTCGTGGTTTTGTTACGAAGAGGCCGGCTCGGCACGTTTTGTTCACGATGGCACCGGCGTCGCACTGCCCATCCGCGGCTTCGATCAGGCCCGGACCTCGGTCCGCATCCCGCGCAACGGCACTTTCGGCCAAGGCACGGTGCATCTGATTCTCGCCGTGACCGACCATGGCACACCGCGTCTCACCCGCTATCGCCGGGTCGTCGTGACCGTGGAACCGTAAACGACCGCAAACGGGTCCGCGGCGCGCCTGGAAGAGAGGTGTCCGGAAACGTCGGTGTCGTGCGTTGAGGTTTTGAATCCGTTCCGGATCACCCATCAAAACCCATCAACCCACCGTCATCATGCCCGAATCCCATACCATTCACCTCCACCGCGTCATCCGCACGACGCCCGAAAAAGTCTACCGCGCCTTCCTCGACGCCGACGCCAAAGCCAAATGGCTGCCGCCCCACGGCTTCACCGGCAAAGTGCATCACCTCGAGGCCCGTGTCGGCGGCACCTACCGGATGTCGTTCACCAACTTCACCACCGGCCAGAGCCACAGTTTCGGCGGCGAATACCTCGAACTCGAACCCGGCAAACGCCTGCGCTACGCCGATCAGTTCGAGGACGCCAATCTGCCGGGAAAAATGACGGTCACCGTGACGCTCGCCGCAGTCACCGTGGGCACCGAGATCCACATTGAACAGGCCGGCGTCCCTGCCGTCATCCCCGCCGATGGCTGCTACCTCGGCTGGCAGGAATCAGTGGCCCAGCTCGCTCAACTCGTGGAACCTGATATCCAGCAGTAAGTTGAGATACAGAATACGGGAGCCGTTACCGTCGTCTCCGTAAAAAAAATTTGGCCGGCCACCTACCCCTAAGTGACCGGCCAGTTACTTTCTAGTTACCCCAAAAGTGTCCCCGCTAAGCGGGAACGAGACGAACATCGGTGATTTAGCCTGAAATCGAAAGCATCTGAAATTCGGACAGTCCGCATCGCCCCCGCGTCCGTTCCACATCTCCGGGATTGCCCCGCGTTGATAGTTATCAATCATAAACGCCGTGCCCAAGCCACGTCGCGTTTCCCAACAAAGCATTGCCCGAGATCTCGGGGTCTCCCAAGCCCTCGTCTCCCTCACCCTCAACGGCCAGCGCGACCGGATCAGCCCTGAGACCTATCAACGCATCTGGGACTATGCGATGAAGGCAGGCTACAAGCCCAAGGGCATCAAACTGGAGGATTCGCCAGGCGACACCCGCACCCGCCAGATCGGGGTCATCCTGCGCGCCGGGGCCAGCATTCACACCCAGGGCAGCTACTTCAGTCACGTCATGCACGGCTTCAACTCGGCCGTGTTGGATCGTGGCTACACCACCGCATTTCTCGGTTCGGAAGACACGCTCGACGC